>NZ_JBSGBN010000066.1:0-1487 GCF_053601275.1 Streptomyces sp. NPDC004752
AGTTCCGCCTCCGCTCCGGTGAGCGCCGACGGCACCAGCGCGGCGGCCTCGGCCAGCTCCCGGGCCAGCCGCGCCACGCCGGTCACGAAGATGTCCGCCTGGGCGAGGGCGCCCTCGGCCGCCCGCAGATGGCGGACCGCCCGCCCGGCGTCGTCGGAACCGGCCGCTCGGCGGGCCTGGTTGAGTTCGGCGCCGACGAACAGCAGCCGGTCCTTGGCCTGTTCGGCGTTGCCCCGGACGGGTTCGGCGGCCGTCGGCCCGTAGCGCTCGCCCAGTCCGGCGGCGGTCGCCTCCGCGCCCGCCGTGCGCTCCGCCAGCTCCCGGAACCGCCGCTCCGCGATCTCCAGCGCCCCGCCCAGGTCGCGCTCCAGCGCCCGCAGCCGGTCGAAGGCCGCCGCCTCCGTGTCCAGCCGTCGGCCGGCCTCCGCGCACCGTCCGACCACCCCCACGAGCGCCTGCCGCCGGGCGGCGACATCCCGGGGCAGCCCCTCCTCGTAGCGCCGTCGTATCGCGAACGCGGCCGACAGTTCGGTCTCGGCCGCCCGCAGGGCCCGCGCGAACGGCTCGACGGCCGCGGGCCCGGACCGCGCCTCGGCGCAGGCCAGTTCCTCCCGGCTGGTGCGTACGGCGTCATCGGCCGCGACCAGGGCGGCACGGGCCTGCCGGTCGGACTCGGCGGGAGCCGGCACGGGCGGACGCGGGGATCCCGTCCCGGGCGTCGTACGGGTCCGAGCCCGCCGGGTGCGCCGTACGTACGCGTACCCCGCCAGCACCCCCGCCGTGCCCACCGCCACCAGGGGCAGGACGAGATCGCCCGGAGACGTCCCGGTCCGCCCCGGTACGGCAGCGTCGGCCACGGGTCCGGCGCGGGCCGCGGGAACCGGATCTTGGGCGCCGAACGTCATCCCCGGCAACACCAGCCACACGAGCGAGACGACGCCGCCCAGCACGGTGTGCGCCACCTGCACACGTATGTGCGACGCGGCACGCCTCGGCCGGCGCCGGATCAAGGATGACGTCACATTTCGGAGCGTATGGGCGGGCGCCCGGCTCCGCGACCGGGGTGGATGCGCGTGGGGGACCACGGGACAGGGGAGACGGCATGGACACGGAACCGGCACCGGCACCGGCTGGGCCGGCAGAAACCGATCCGCCCGACCCCCCGCGCCGGCGCTCCACACCGCCCGCCGCCCAAGCCGCCTCTGACGCCATGGCGGGCCGGGGTTCCGACGAGCCCGACGTACCGGTCGCGCCTCTGGCGTCCGCTGCCTCCGCGGGGCTCGCTACGTCCGGGGTGCCTGCCGTCCGAGCTGCCTCTGACGCCGTCGCGGGCCCGGACTCGGCTGTGCCCGATGTACCGGTCGTGTCTGAGGCGTCCGCTGCCTCTGAGGGGCTCGCTGCGTCCGGGGTGCCTGTCGTCCGAGCTGCGTCTGACGCTGTGGTGGGTGGGGATTCGGCTGTGCCCGATGTACCGGTCGTGTCTGAGG
>NZ_JBSGBN010000066.1:1584-52160 GCF_053601275.1 Streptomyces sp. NPDC004752
GTCTGACGCCGTCGCGGGCCCGGACTCGGCTGTGCCCGATGTACCGGTCGTGTCTGAGGCGTCCGCTGCCTCTGCGGGGCTCGCTGCGTCCGGGGTGCCTGTCGTCCGAGCTGCGTCTGACGCTGTGGTGGGTGGGGATTCGGCTGTGCCCGATGTACCGGTCGTGTCTGAGGCGTCCGCTGCCTCTGCGGGGCTCGCTGCGTCCGGGGTGCCTGCCGTCCGAGCTGCGTCTGACGCCGTCGCGGGCCCGGACTCGGCTGTGCCCGATGTACCGGTCGTGTCTGAGGCGTCCGCTGCCTCTGCGGGGCTCGCTGCGTCCGGGGCGCCTGCCGTCCATGCCGCGCCCGGTGCCGCGGGTCGGGGATCCGACGTGGTCGGCGTGCCTGCGACTTCGCGTCCCTCGTGTCGGCGTCGCTGGGTGCGTCGGGCTGTCGGTGGGGTGGTTCTTGTGGTGCTCGCGGTGGTGCTGGCCCTGCTGGCCGCCGGGATCGCGCTGCGGGTGAACTACGCGGGGGAGCCGTCCGACGGTACGTACACGCGGAACCAGGACGCGATCTGGCTCGGGCACGCCTGGGTGGACGGGCGGAAGGGCGACGCCGATGTCGCGGCGCTCGCGCGGCGGCTGCACGGTACCGGCATCCGTGATCTGTATGTGCACTCCGGGCCGCTGGAGCACGACGGCACGCTGCCCAAGTCGGCCCATCCGAGGGCGAGTTGGCTGATCGACGCCGTGCACCGCGCACTCCCCGGTGTCCGCGTCCAGGCATGGCTGGGCGATGTACTGGCCACCGAGGGCCCCGACGGGCTGCGCCTGGAGCGCGCCGAGACCCGAGCGGCGGTCGTCAGCAGCACCCGGCGGATCCTCGCCGCCGGGTTCGACGGCGCCCACTTCGACCTGGAGCCGCTGCACTCCGGCGACCGCGACTACCTCTCCCTGCTGGACGACCTGCGCCGCGTCACCCGCCGGCACGGCGCCGTGCTCTCCGTCGCCGCCCACCAGATCGACCCGCTGCCCGCCCTGCACTCCGTCTTCGGCGCGGTCGCCGGCCACCCCAAGTGGTGGTCGCAGGCGTACTTCGGTCAGGTGGCGCGCCGCGTCGACCAGATCGCCGTGATGTCGTACGACACCATGCAGCCGCTGGAGAGCCTGTACGGCGGCTATGTCGCCCAGCAGACCGCCCTGGCGCTGGAGGTCACCCCGGACTCCACCGACCTGCTGATGGGGCTGCCCTTCTTCCGGGAGAACCGCTTCGGCCACTGGGCGCACGCCGAGACCGTCCCGGCCGCCGTCCGGGGCGTCCGGCTGGGCCTGTCCCGCACGGACGCCGACCGGGTCCGCTTCGGCGTCGCCCTGTACGTGGACTTCGCCGCGACGGAGGCGGACTGGGCGGCCTACCGGTCGGACTGGGTGCGCTGACTCCCGGCGCTCCAGCGCTCCAGCGCTCCGGCGCTCCGGCGCTCCGGCCGAGCGAAGTCCGCTTCGGCCGCGCCCGAAGGGGCGCGGGGTTGTATAGATGTGCGGCTCCGCCGCGTGGGCTCGACCGGCCACGATGCTGCCGCGGCCGACCGACGGCGCCTCCCGGCCCTTGCTAGCCCTTCCCAGCCCTTCCCGTGGCGGGCTCAGCTCGCGCCGGTCCGCCGCCTGATCTTCGAGCCCAGCCACACCAGCGGGTCGTACTTGCGGTCGACGGCCCGCTCCTTCATCGGAATCAGCGCGTTGTCGGTGATCCTGATGCCCTCGGGGCACACCTCGGTGCAGCACTTGGTGATGTTGCAGTAGCCGAGGCCGTGCTCGTCCTGGGCCGTGGCCCGGCGGTCCAGGCCGGCCTCGGCGGCGGCGTCCAGCGGGTGCATGTCCAGCTCGGCGACGCGCATCAGATAGCGCGGACCCGCGAACGCCTTCTTGTTCTCCTCGTGGTCGCGTACGACATGGCAGGTGTCCTGGCACAGGAAGCACTCGATGCACTTGCGGAACTCCTGCGGGCGGTCCACGTCCTCCTGCATCATCCGGTACTCGCCCGGACCGAGGTCCGCGGGCGGCACGAACGACGGAACCTCCCTGGCCTTCTGGTAGTTGAAGCCGACGTCGGTCACCAGGTCGCGGATCACCGGGAAGGCACGCAGCGGGGTGATGGTGATCGTCTCGTCGCGGCCGAAGACCGACATGCGGGTCATGCACAGCAGGCGGGGCTGCCCATTGATCTCGGCGGAGCACGAACCGCACTTGCCCGCCTTGCAGTTCCAGCGCACCGCCAGATCGGGCGCCTGGGTGGCCTGGAGGCGGTGGACGATGTCCAGGACCACTTCGCCGTCGTTGACCTCGACCCGGAAGTCCTCCAGGCCGCCGCCCTCGGCATCGCCCCGCCACACCTTGAAACGGGCCTCGTAGCTGCTCACTCGTACAGCTCCTCTTCGGCGAGGTACTTGACCAGCTCCTCCTTCTCGAAGAGGGCGAGCAGGTCGGGGCGGATGGGCTCGGTGGTCTCGCGGGTCAGGGCGATCCGGCCGCGCGCCGGGTCCGGGTCCGGGTCCGCGAGCCCGTCGGCGGGGCGGGCGAGCGCGCACAGCAGGTTGACGTTGCGCCACGCCCGGTCCATCGCCGGACGGTCCTCGCGGGTGTGCCCGCCGCGCGACTCCGTGCGCTCCAGCGCCGCGCGTGCCACGCACTCGCTGACCAGCAGCATGTTCCGCAGGTCGAGGGCGAGGTGCCAGCCCGGGTTGAACTGCCGGTGCCCCTCGACGCCGGCCCGCCGCGCCCGCGTCCGCAGCTCGGCCAGCTTCTTCAGGGCCTGCTCCATCTCCTGCTCGCGGCGGATGATGCCGACCAGGTCGTTCATCGTCTGCTGCAGTTCCTGGTGCAGGGTGTACGGATTCTCCGGCGGGCCGTCCGCCGCCTCGCCGTCCGCCGCCATCGCGCCGCCGCCCGCGGAGAACGGCCGCAGCGCCTCCGCCGCCGCCGCGTCGACCTGCTCGTCGGACACCCGCGGGCGGTCGTCCGCCGACGCCGCCGCGTGCTCCGCCGCGTGCAGGCCGGCCCGGCGCCCGAAGACCAGCAGGTCGGAGAGCGAGTTGCCGCCGAGCCGGTTGGAGCCGTGCATGCCGCCGGCCACCTCACCGGCCGCGTACAGGCCGGGCACGCCGCGTGCCGCCGCCGTGTCGGAGTCGACCGCGATGCCGCCCATCACGTAGTGGCAGGTCGGCCCGACCTCCATCGGCTCCGCGGTGATGTCGACGTCGGCCAGTTCCTTGAACTGGTGATACATGGACGGCAGTCGGCGCCGGATCACCTCGGCGGGCATCCGGGTCGACACATCCAGGAACACCCCGCCGTGCGGGGAGCCGCGGCCCGCCTTGACCTCGGCGTTGATGGCGCGGGCGACCTCGTCGCGGGGGAGCAGCTCGGGGGGACGCCGGTTGTGGTCCGGATCGTCGTACCAGCGGTCGCCCTCCTCCTCGGACTCGGCGTACTTCTCCTTGAAGACATCGGGGATGTAGTCGAACATGAACCGCTTGCCGTCGGAGTTGCGCAGCACGCCGCCGTCGCCGCGCACCGACTCGGTGACGAGGATGCCCTTCACGGACGGCGGCCAGACCATGCCCGTCGGGTGGAACTGCACGAACTCCATGTTCAGCAGCGGCGCCCCGGCGAGCAGCGCGAGCGCGTGCCCGTCGCCGGTGTACTCCCACGAGTTCGACGTGACCTTGAAGGACTTGCCGATGCCGCCGGTGGCGATCACCACGGCGGGCGCCTTCAGGACGAAGAAGCGGCCGGTCTCGCGGTCGTAGGCGAAGACGCCCGAAACCTCCCCCCGGCCTTCGGCCGGGGGGACCCCCATCTCGCTTCGCTCCCCGTCCTTGAGAATCCTGGTGACCGTGCACTCCTGGAAGATCTTCAGCCGGGACTCGTAGTCGCCGGTGACGCGGTGGTCCTCCTGCTGGAGGGCGACGACCTTCTGCTGGAGGGTGCGGATCAGCTCCAGGCCGGTGCGGTCGCCGACGTGCGCGAGGCGCGGGTACTCGTGGCCGCCGAAGTTGCGCTGCGAGATCTTCCCGTCCTTCGTACGGTCGAACAGCGCGCCCCAGGTCTCCAGCTCCCACACCCGGTCCGGGGCCTCCCGCGCGTGCAGCTCGGCCATCCGCCACTGGTTGAGGAACTTGCCGCCGCGCATGGTGTCGCGGAAGTGCACCTGCCAGGTGTCGTTCTCGTTGACGTTGGCCATCGCCGCCGCGATGCCGCCCTCGGCCATCACCGTGTGCGCCTTGCCGAACAGCGACTTGCAGATCACCGCCGTACGGGCGCCGCGCTCCCGCGCCTCGATCGCGGCGCGCAGCCCGGCACCGCCGGCGCCGATCACGACGACGTCCCACTCCTGTCGGTCGACCACGGACATCAGTAGGCCCTACCCCAATCTAGAAGAAGCGCGGATCGTCGAAGGCGCCGGAGGCGAGCAGGTACACATAGAAGTCGGCGAGCGCCACGCTCATCAGCGACGCCCAGGCCAGCTGCATGTGACGGGCGTTGAGCCGGCCGACGAACTGCCACGCCCGATAGCGCACCGGGTGCTGGGAGAAGTGTCTGAGCTTGCCGCCGACGATGTGCCGGCAGGAGTGGCAGGACAGGGTGTACGCCCAGATCAGCACGATGTTGGCCAGGAACACCAGGGTGCCGAGACCCATGTGGCCCCACCGGTAGTGCGCGTCGCGGAAGGACAGCACGGTGTCGTAGGTGAGGACCCCGGCGACCAGGAGCGCGGCGTAGAAGAAGTACCGGTGGAGGTTCTGCAGGATCAGCGGGAAGCGGGTCTCGCCGGTGTACTTCTTGTGCGGCTCGGCGACCGCGCAGGCCGGCGGGGACGCCCAGAAACCGCGGTAGTACGCCTTGCGGTAGTAGTAGCAGGTCAGGCGGAAGCCGAGCGGGAAGATCAGGATGATGATCGCGGGGGAGATCGCCCACCAGCTGCCGAAGAGGTCGGCGTTCGGGCCGGCGTGCATCGTCGTGCAGTTCTCCGCCAGGCAGGGCGAGTAGAACGGCGAGACATACGGCGCCGCGTAGTAGTCCGCGTTGGCGAAGGCCCGCCAGGTCGAGTACACGATGAAGGCGAGCAGGCCGGCCGCGGTGCCGGCCGGGGCCAGCCACCAGCGGTCGGTCCGCAGATGCGGTGCGGCGATCGCGGCGCGCGTACGGGTGCGTACGCCGCCGCCGGTGCTGGGAGGTTCCGTACCAGTGGCCAATGGATGACTCCGGTCGGGTTCGGATGGCGGGGCCCGCGGTTGCCTCCCGGGGGAGGCGGTGGCGGTCGCGCCTAGGGGGCGTGGCGGTCGCGGGCGCCGAGACCTTCGTCGTCCGAGTCCGTCCACAGGCTGACGTCGTACGGTGCGTCGGAGATGGTGACGAGATCGGGGCGGCGCGGCTGGGAGCGCCCGGGGGCCGCCTCCCGCAGCAGTGCCACGCTCTCGCGCAGGTGATCGGCGTCGGCGCGGACGCGGCGCATCTCCAGTCCGCCGCGCCCGAGCTGCTGCTCCAGGCGGCCGACGGACCGGAACAGCTCGTCGAGGCAGCGCTGGACCGACGTCAGGTCGTCGTTCATGGACATGACGTGACCTCACTTCCACGGACCTCTCGGTCCCAGGCGGCAACGTTCATGCGCCTGCGAGTGTTGCGCGTCACACCTGCCGATGTGAAGGCGTGTGCAGCGATTGGCGAATCGTGGCCCATCACCGCACGCCCGCACGCGCTCTGTGCGCCGGGGCGCGTGTTGCGCCGCACGGGTGGCTTGGCAGCCCGCGCCGCCGTGTCGCCCCCGGCCGACGAACCCTTTCCTCTTCAGTGGGTCCATAGATCTGATCAGCTCCAAAATACCGCCAAACGTGATCAGAACCCACCTTTGTCACCGGGCTCCCCGGAGGTAGCACGATGTCCCATGTCGGCGTCGGACCGCACGCGATCATGCGCTCGGCCGCCTTCCTCACCGCGGGCACGCTCGTGGTGTCCGTCCTCGCCGGTTGCGGCTCCGACGACGAGGCGAGCAGTCCACTGGCCGCACAGGACATCGCCGCCGTCTCCCGCGACAAGGTCACCGACGGCGGCACCCTGCGCTGGGCCGTGGACGCGCTGCCCGAGACCCTGAACACCTTCCAGGCCGACGCCGACACGGGCACCAACCGGGTCGCCCAGGCCGTCCTGCCGTCGATGTTCCGCCTCGACGCGAACGGCAGCCCGGTCCGCAACCCCGACTACCTGGAGTCCGCCAAGGTCATCGAGACCGAGCCCCGCCAGGTCGTCCTCTACAAGCTGGACCAGCAGGCCGTGTGGAGCGACGGCCGGGAGATCGGCGCCGCCGACTTCGCCGCCCAGTGGCGCGCCCTGTCCGGCAAGGACACCGCCTACTGGACCGCCCGCAACGCCGGGTACGACCGCATCGAGAAGATCGAACGCGGCGCCAACGACCTGGAGGTCCGGGTCACCTTCAGCCGCCCGTACGCCGACTGGAAGTCACTGTTCTCGCCGCTGTACCCGAAGGACGTCATGGGCACCCCCGACGCCTTCAACGACGGCGCGCGCCGCGGGCTCAAGGTCACCGCCGGGCCGTTCCGGCTGGACAAGGTCGACACCCAGGCCCGGGACATCGTCCTCACCCGCAACCCGCGCTGGTGGGGGCACCCCGCGAAGCTGTCCGAGATCGTGCTCCATACCGTGCCCCACGACCAGCGGGCCACCGCGCTGGCCAACGGCACCGTGGACCTCGCCGACATCGACCCCGCGGACGTCGAGCGGATCAGAAGCGCCGGGCAGGGCAGCGGCGGCGCCCCCCTCCAGGGCGCCGGACGCACCTCCGCGAAGAAGCTGCGCGAGCAGGACGCCCTGATGAGCGACATCGAGGTCCGCAAGTCCCTGGAGCCCGCCTACACCCAACTCGCCCTCAACGGCTCCGAGGGTCCCCTCGCGGACGAGCGGGTGCGCCGTGCCGTCGCCCGCGCCCTCGACCGCAAGGGGCTCGCCAAGGTGGTGCTCGGCCCCCTCGGCCTGCCCGCCGTCCCGGTCGGCAGCCACCTCGCCCTGTCCGGCCAGCCCGCCTACGCCGACGGCAGCGGCTCCCTGGGCAGCCAGGACACCGCGGAGGCGCAGTCCCTGCTCGCGGACGCCGGGTGGGTGCCCGGCGGTCCGATCACGGAGAAGAAACCGGACAAGGCGGCCGGCGCCCAGGCGGACAAGGAGTCCGAGGGCGGCGAGGAGGGCACCTACGTCGTCGGCGATGACGACAAGCCGCCGCACGGGGCCACGGGCGACAACAAGCCACCACACCGGGCCGCAGGGGACGACGCGAAGGACCCCGAGGTCCCCCAGGTCCCCGCGGAGCGTGCGGAGAAGCGCAGCGTGACGGAGCCGGGCGGCGAGGGCGGCGAGCGCCTCGTCCAGGACGGCGGACAGCACCCCGACAAGCACCCGCCGCAGGGCGGGGCGCCCGGTGCGTACGCCCCGCGGGGCACCGCCGCGCCGGCCGCCGCGTCCGGGCCGCTCGCCAAGGACGGCAAGGCGCTCACGCTCCGCTTCGTGCTCCCCTCGGGCCCCGGCTCGGAGTCCCTGCGGGCCGTCGCCGACCGGATCTCGCAGATGCTGGACAAGGTCGGCATCGTCACGGAGATCACCAAGGTCCCGGACGAGAGCTACTTCAAGGATCACATTGCCTCCGGCCAGTACGACCTCGCCCTGTACTCCTGGCCGTCCTCCGCCTTCCCCGCCACCGACGCCCGCCCGATCTACGCCAAGCCGGTCCCGGCCGCCGACGGCTCGGTGAACGTCGAGCAGAACTACACCCGGATCGGCACCGACCAGGTCGACCAGCTCTTCGACCAGGCCGTCGCCACGCTCGACGAGGACGAGTCGCGCTCGCTGATCCACAAGGCCGACTCCCACATCTGGGCCGCGGCCGGTTCCATCCCGCTCTACCAGCGCCCGCAGCTCACCGCCGTACGCAAGAACCTGGTCAACGCGGGTTCCTTCGGGTTCCAGACGCCCCTCTACGAGGACATGGGATTCCTGAAGAAGGGGGCGAAGGCGGCGCCCGGACCGTCCGGTGACTGAGACCCCCGGGGCTGAGGAGGTCCCCGCCCGCGGCGGCACGTAACATGGGGTGAGGCCGTGGCGTGTCAAGCCCGGCAGGGCCCGCGCCGCACCAACCGGCGCGAGGGCCTTCCTCACACCCCGGGAGTACGCCGCACTATGGCTGTGACCACGACGCGTCACGACATCCGCAACGTCGCCATCGTCGCCCACGTCGACCACGGCAAGACCACCATCGTCGACGGCATGCTCAAGCAGGCCGGCGCCTTCGCCGCCCACCAGCTCGACCAGGTCGACGATCGCGTCATGGACTCGAACGACCTGGAGCGTGAGAAGGGCATCACGATCCTCGCCAAGAACACGGCGGTGAAGTATCACCCCAAGGACGGCGGGGACCTGATCACCATCAACATCATCGACACCCCCGGCCACGCCGACTTCGGCGGCGAGGTCGAGCGCGGTCTGTCGATGGTCGACGGTGTCGTGCTGCTCGTGGACGCCTCCGAGGGCCCGCTGCCGCAGACCCGCTTCGTGCTGCGCAAGGCGCTCCAGGCCCGGCTGCCCGTCATCCTGTGCATCAACAAGACGGACCGGCCCGACGCCCGCATCGACGAGGTCGTCAACGAGACCTACGACCTGTTCCTGGACCTGGACGCGGACGAGGAGCAGATCGAGTTCCCGATCGTCTACGCCTGCGGCCGCGACGGCATCGCCTCGCTGACCAAGCCGGACAACGGCACCGTCCCCACCGACTCCACCAGCCTGGAGCCGTTCTTCTCCACGATCCTGGAGCACATCCCGGCCCCCACCTATGACGAGGAGGCCCCGCTCCAGGCCCATGTCACCAACCTGGACGCGGACAACTTCCTCGGCCGTATCGCGCTGCTCCGGGTCGAGCAGGGCGAGCTGCGCAAGGGCCAGACGGTCGCCTGGATCAAGCGCGACGGCTCGATCGGCAACGTGCGCATCAGCGAGCTGATGATGACTGAGGCGCTCACCCGCAAGCCCGCCGAGAAGGCCGGGCCGGGCGACATCTGTGCCGTCGCCGGCATCCCCGACATCATGATCGGCGAGACCCTGGCGGACCCGGAGAACCCGGTCGCGCTGCCGCTGATCACGGTGGACGAGCCCGCGATCTCCATGGTCATCGGCACCAACACCTCTCCGCTGGTCGGCCGCGGCGGCACCGGCAAGGGCGCCGAGAACAAGGCGGCCGTCAAGGACCGCAAGGTCACCGCCCGCCAGGTCAAGGACCGCCTCGACCGCGAGCTGATCGGCAATGTCTCGCTGCGTGTGCTGGAGACCGAGCGTCCGGACGCCTGGGAGGTGCAGGGCCGCGGTGAGCTGGCGCTGGCCATCCTGGTCGAGCAGATGCGCCGCGAGGGCTACGAGCTGACGGTCGGCAAGCCGCAGGTCGTCACCAAGGACGTCGAGGGCAAGGTCTACGAGCCGGTCGAGCGCATGACGATCGACGTGCCCGAGGAGCACATGGGCGCGGTCACCCAGCTCATGGGCGTCCGCAAGGGCCGGATGGACAACATGTCCAACCACGGCTCGGGCTGGGTCCGTATGGAGTTCGTGGTGCCCTCGCGCGGCCTGATCGGCTTCCGTACGGAGTTTCTGACCCAGACCCGCGGCACGGGCATCGGCCACTCCATCCACGAGGGCCACGAGCCCTGGTTCGGCCCGCTGCAGACCCGTAACAACGGCTCGCTGGTCGCCGACCGGGCCGGTGCCGTCACCGCGTTCGCCATGACCAACCTCCAGGAGCGCGGCGTGCTGTTCATCGAGCCGGGCACCGAGGTGTACGAGGGCATGATCGTCGGCGAGAATTCGCGCTCCGACGACATGGACGTGAACATCACCAAGGAGAAGAAGCTCACCAACATGCGGTCGTCGACGGCCGACGTGGCCGAGTCGATCGTGCCGCCGCGCAAGCTGTCGCTGGAGCAGTCGCTGGAGTTCTGCCGCGACGACGAGTGCGTCGAGGTGACCCCGGAGGCGGTCCGCATCCGCAAGGTGAACCTGGACGCCCGCGAGCGGGCCCGCGCCGCGAGCCGCGCCAAGCACGGCTGAGTCCGGACGCGGTCCACGGGTCCTGAGCCACGAGAGGGCCGGGCCTCCCTCGGGGAGCGCCGGGCCCTCTCGCCATGTCCTGACCTTCTACGGCCCCCTGGTGTCCCCGTTGTCCTCTGTTGCGCTCTGTTGTGCTCTAGGGAAAACCCTTGGATCCGCTCGGGAGTCGGCACGGCGTGACCGACTCCCACTAGTCTTTGGCCGCTGTGCCTCCGGCGCGCGCCGGACGGCCTCGGGGCCTCGGCGTCATGCCCGTTGTCCGATTCGCACGGTGTGCGGGTACGCCGGATGGACCCCGCACGAAGCAGAGTCTCACCGCAACCGGATTTCCGGTCCGAGCGTCCGGAATGCGGACACTCGGAGCCGATAGATGTGTAACAAGTCCGTTTCGCAGGGATCTTTCAGCAAACCCTTTGTCCGGATTTTGGAAGATGTTCGCGCCAGGTGTGATCGAACCGAGACCTTACGGATGTGGTTCGGTCTTCGCCCATGGCAGATAGTTAGGCGCGTAGAGCTCGAATCAACGGGTCATGCGCTGGAGGCGGCGCCGACCTGCGAGCGCGGGGAGTGCACCTCATGGTTTCAGGCGCCGGTGACGGCGAAGTGTCGTGTGCTTCCTTCTGCGGTGAATCAATGGACTCATGAGGAGGAGCCCCATGCGTGGTGCCAAGAGCGCCAAGTGGGTTGCGATAGCCGCCGTTGTGGCGCTGGGCGCGACGGCCTGTGGCGGTGGCGGGGACGACGGCAGCTCGGGCAGTGGCAAGGGCAAGGGCAACGGCGTCGTGTCGGTGGAGATCGGCGAACCGCAGAACAGCCTGGTCCCCACCAACACGTACGAGACCGAGGGCGGCCAGGTCATCAACGCCCTCTTCACGGGTCTGACCAAGCTTGGCGCCGACAACAAGGTCGCCAACGCCATGGCGGAGTCGATCGAGTCCAAGGACAACAAGGTCTGGGTGATCAAGCTCAAGTCGGGCTACACGTTCCACAACGGCGAGAAGGTCACCGCCCAGTCCTTCGCCGACGCCTGGAACTACGGCGCCAACCAGACGAACGCTCAGCAGACCAACCCGCTGTTCAGCCACATCCAGGGCTATGCGGACCTGAACCCGGGCGAGGGCAAGAAGCCCAGGACCGACAAGCTGTCCGGTCTGAAGGTCGTCGACGACAACACCCTCCAGGTCACCCTGAACGGTGCGTTCTCGGCGTTCCCGGCGCAGCTGTCGTTCTCCGGGTTCGTGCCGCTGCCCAAGGCGTTCTTCAAGGACCCGAAGGGCTTCGGCGAGGCCCCGATCGGCAACGGTCCCTTCAAGATCAAGGGCACGTTCAAGCACAACGAAGGGATCGACACCGCGAAGTACGACAAGTACCCGGACGCCTCGAAGATCGAGGTCAAGGGTGTCCACTTCAAGATCTATTCGAACCTGGACACCTCCTACAAGGACCTCGTCGCCGGTAACCTCGACGTCCAGATCGTCATCCCCAACTCGGGCCTGCCGACGTACCACAAGGACCTGCCGGGCCGTTACATCGACGAGGCCGACTCCGGTGTCGGTTACATCGGCTTCCCGATCAAGTACAACAAGGCCTTCCAGAACGCGGACCTCCGCAAGGCCATCTCCATGTCGATCGACCGCAAGACGATCACCTCGAAGATCTTCCTCGGCGCCCGTACGCCCGCGGACGACTACATCAGCCCGATCGTCGACGGCTACCGCAAGGGCGCCTGCGGCGACGCCTGCACGCTGAACCCGGCCAAGGCCAAGGAGCTCTACAAGGCGAGCGGGGGCCTGCCGGGCAACACGCTGGAGATCGGTTACAACGCGGACGGTGACCACAAGGCGTGGGTCGAGGCGGTCGCCAACCAGATCCAGCAGAACCTGGGCATCAAGGTCACGGCCAAGCCGTTCGAGCAGTTCCAGACCATCCTGAACGACCTGGACGCCAAGAAGTACCAGGGCGCGTTCCGTATGGCATGGAACATGGACTACCCGGACGCGGAGAACTACCTCCGCCCGATCTTCTCGAAGGAGGCCATCGCCAACGGCTCCAACTACTCGGGTTACATCAACGAGGACTTCGAGAAGCTGCTCGTCCAGGGCGACCAGGCTCCGACGCACGAGGAAGCGGTGAAGAAGTACCAGGAGGCGGACGACATCCTGTTCAAGGACATGCCGTACATCCCGGTGTACTTCTACACCCTGAACTCCGGCTTCAGCGACAAGATCAAGTCGATGAAGATCGCCGGCCACAACATCTTGTGGGACACGGTAAAGCTCAGCTGACCAGGATCTGAGCATTCCTGACACAGCGTCACGGGGTGAGCAGGGGGAGGAATGGCCTTCCGCTGCTCACTCCTGCTGCCGTCTCCCGTCCGACCGTGCCGATCCCCTCCGGCTGCGGTCGGGCCGAGTCCCCCCTCTGGAGTACCCATGGGCCGATACGTCGTGCGCCGCCTCCTGCAGGTGATCCCTGTGGTGATAGGCGTCACGTTCATCATCTTCTGCCTGGTCTTCGCTCTGCCCGGCGACCCGATCCAGGCACTGGCCGGCGACAAGCGCGCCGATCCCAACATCGCGGCGATCCTTCGCGCGCAGTACCACCTCAACGAACCGCTTTACCAGCAGTACTGGCACTACATCAGCGGCGTCTTCACCGGTGACCTCGGCGAGACGTACAACGGACGTGCCATCTCGGACATCGTCTCCCAGCGGTTCCCCGTCACCCTGAAGCTGGGGCTGACCGCGTTCGCCATCGAGGCCGTCATCGGCATCGTCGCGGGCATCTTCTCCGCCCTGAAGAAGGGCAAGTTCATCGACAACGTCGTGCTGATCTCGACGCTCGTCCTGATCTCGATCCCCGTCTTCGTGCTCGGTAGCGTGCTCCAGCTGGAGTTCGGCGTGAAGCTCAAGTTCACTCCGGTCGCCGGCATCGACAAGGGCTGGCCGCAGAGTTACATCCTTCCCGCCATCGTGCTCGCCTCGACCTCGATGGCCTATATCGCCCGCCTGGTGCGGACGAGCATGACGGAGTCGGTCCGCGCGGACTACGTCCGTACGGCGATCGCCAAGGGTCTGCCGCAGCGGCGCGTCATCGGCGTGCACGCGCTGCGCAACTCCCTCATTCCGGTGGTCACCTTCCTGGGCTTCGACCTCGGTGCTCTCATGGGTGGTGCGATCATCACCGAGCGCGTGTTCAACATGCCCGGCATCGGCGGCCAGCTGGCCCAGTCCGTCTATCTGCGCGAACGGCCCGTCGTCGTCGGTCTGGTGACCCTGCTCGTCCTGATCTACCTGGGCGCCAACCTCCTCGTAGACCTGCTGTATGCCGTGCTCGACCCGAGGATCCGCTATGAGTGAGAACACGATAGAGCGGCCCACCACCGACGAGGCCGCCATCGCCAAGGAGATCGAGGCCGAGGAGAAGGCCGCGGCCCGGCAGGCGAGCCTGCTCAAGGACGGCTGGGCGGATCTGCGCAAGCGGCCCATGTTCCTCGTGACGGCCTTCATCATCGTGTGCCTGCTCGCCCTGGCGATCGCGCCCAGCCTGTTCACGGGCCGCTCCCCGTTCTCGGACGGCTTCTGCCAGCTCCAGAACTCCATGAACGGACCGTCCTCCGGGCACCTCTTCGGCTACGACGTCCAGGGCTGTGACATCTACACGCGTACCGTGTACGGCGCCCGCAACTCGATCGTCGTCGGCGTGGTCACGACCGTGGCCACCACGCTGCTCGGCGGTCTGCTGGGCATGCTGTCCGGTCTGGTCGGTGGCTGGATCGACGCGCTGCTGTCCCGTATCACCGAAGTGTTCTCCGCCCTGCCGCTCATCGTCGGCGGTCTGCTGATCATGTCGATCTGGGGCGGCGGCGACGTCTGGTCGGTGTCGTTCATCATGGCGATCCTCGGCTGGCCGCAAGTCTTCAGGATCATGCGCGGCGAGGTCATCGGCAACAAGTACAACGACTATGTGATGGCTGCCCGGGCGCTGGGCGCGGACTCGGGGCGGATCGCGTTCCGGCACATCCTGCCGAACACGCTCGCCCCGGTCATCGTCGTCACCACGATGAACCTGGGTGTCTACATCGCTGCTGAGGCCGCCCTGTCCTACCTGGGCATCGGCATCCAGTACCCGAACATCTCCTGGGGCGTCATGATCAGCGACGCCCAGGACCGGTTCCTGACCAGCCCGCACGCCCTGCTGTTCCCGGCAGGTGCCCTGTCCATCACCGTGTTGGCGTTCATCGTGCTCGGCGACGTGGTTCGCGACGCCTTCGACCCCAAGACGCGCTGAGGGAGGCGTACGTGACCATCATCGACCCGACGGACGCCGTCCCGGCTCCGCGCCCCGGCGACCCCGACCGGACCGGTCCGCTGCTCGAAGTGCGTGATCTGCACGTCGAGTTCCAGACCCGTGAGGGCGTGGTCCGCGCCGTCAACGGCGTCAACTACTCCGTGAATTCCGGCGAGACACTCGCCGTGCTCGGCGAGTCCGGCTCCGGCAAGTCCGTGACCGCGCAGGCGATCATGGGCATTCTCGACATGCCGCCGGCCCGTATCCCCAAGGGGGAGATCCGCTTCTACGGCCAGGACATGCTCACCATGTCCGGCGAGGAGCGGCGCAAGCTGCGCGGCGCCCGAATCGCGATGATCTTCCAGGACGCCCTCTCCTCGCTGAACCCCGTGCTCTCCGTGGGCTTCCAACTCGGCGAGATGTTCCGCGTCCACCAGGGCCTGTCCAAGAAGGACGCCAAGGCCAAGTCCATCGAGCTGATGGAGCGGGTCAAGATCCCGGCCGCAGCGGCCCGCGTCAACGACTACCCGCACCAGTTCTCGGGCGGTATGCGCCAGCGCATCATGATCGCCATGGCGCTCGCCCTGGAGCCGGACCTGATCATCGCCGACGAGCCGACCACGGCCCTCGACGTGACGGTCCAGGCCCAGGTCATGGACCTGCTCGCGGAGCTCCAGCGTGATTACCAGATGGGCCTGATCCTCATCACCCACGACCTCGGCGTCGTGGCGGACGTGGCCGACAAGATCGCTGTGATGTACGCGGGCCGGATCGTGGAAACGGCGCCGGTGCACGAGTTGTACAAGCGCCCCGCGCACCCCTACACCCGCGGTCTGCTCGACTCCATCCCGCGCCTGGACCAGAAGGGCGAGGAGCTATACGCGATCAAGGGCCTACCGCCCAACCTGCTGAAGGTGCCGAGCGGCTGTGCCTTCAACCCGCGCTGCGAGAAGGCACAGGACATCTGCCGTACCGAGCGTCCGCAGCTGGTCCCGGTGACCGAGGCCGACGGCACGGAACTGCCGGGCCGCGCCAGCGCGTGCCACTTCTGGAAGGAGACGATCCATGGCTGAGTCGACCAAAGCCGACGAGCCGACAGGCGCGACGTCGAACGTCTCCGACGTGGAGGTCGCGGACGTGCACACCGAGGACGAGGCGGTCGCCGCCCTCGACACCCCGGTGGACCGGGGCGAACCGATCCTCCAGGTGCGCAACCTCGTCAAGCACTTCCCGCTGACGCAGGGCATCCTCTTCAAACGTCAGATCGGCGCGGTCAAAGCCGTAGACGGTGTCTCCTTCGACCTGTACCAGGGCGAGACCCTGGGCATCGTGGGTGAGTCCGGCTGTGGCAAGTCGACCGTCGCCAAGCTGGTGATGAACCTGGAGCGCGCGACGGCCGGCGAGATCTTCTACAAGGGCCAGGACATCACCAAGCTGTCCGGGCGCGCCCTGAAGGCCGTACGGCGCAACATCCAGATGGTCTTCCAGGACCCGTACACCTCGCTCAACCCGCGGATGACGGTGGGCGACATCATCGGCGAGCCCTTCGACATCCACCCCGAGGCGGCCCCCAAGGGGGACCGGCGCCGCAAGGTGCAGGAGCTGCTGGACGTCGTCGGCCTCAACCCGGAGTACATCAACCGGTACCCGCACCAGTTCTCCGGCGGCCAGCGGCAGCGCATCGGCATCGCCCGCGGCCTCGCGCTCAACCCGGAGATCATCATCTGCGACGAGCCGGTATCGGCCCTGGACGTGTCCGTCCAGGCGCAGGTCATCAACCTGATGGAGCGGCTCCAGGACGAGTTCAACCTGTCCTACATCTTCATCGCGCACGACCTGTCGATCGTCCGGCACATCTCGGACCGGGTCGGGGTGATGTACCTCGGCAAGGTGGCCGAGATCGGCACCGACGAGCAGATCTACGACCACCCGACGCACCCCTACACCCAGGCGCTGCTGTCGGCGGTCCCCGTGCCGGACCCGGACGCCCGCGAGAACCGCGAACGGATCATCCTCACCGGTGACGTACCGTCCCCGGCCAACCCGCCGTCGGGCTGCCGCTTCCGCACCCGCTGCTGGAAGGCCCAGGACAAGTGCTCCCAGGAGGTCCCGCTGCTGGCGGTCCCCGAGCGTTTCAAGGGCTCGGACACTCCGGCGGCCCACGAGTCGGCCTGTCACTTCGCCGAGGAGAAGGACGTCGTCCACGCGGCCTGATCCGTACGCGGCACGCCCCCCGTTCCCGTACGCGGCACGCCCCCGGTTCCCGGCACCCGCCCAGGTGCCGGGAACCGGCGTTTTCCGGCGAAGGGGTTCGCCCCTTGGGCGTCAGGCGGTTGCCTGTGCGCGGGCCCAGTGGCAGGCGGCCTGGGGTGTGCGGTCGGCGGCGAGTGGTCCGGGGTCGTCGGTGTGGCAGCGGTCGGCGAGGCCCGCCTGCCGGGCTCTGCCGTCGGCGAGGACCGGGCAGCGGGCCCGGAAGCGGCAGCCGGTCGGGATACGGGAGGGGTCCGGGGGTTCACCGGCCAGGACGACCGGTTCGCCCGGCGCCTCCGGCAGGACCGACAACAGGGCCTGGGTGTACGGGTGCCGGGGCGCGGTCAGCACCTCTTCGACCGGGCCCGTCTCCACGATCCGGCCCAGGTACATCACCGCGACCCGGTCGGCGATGTTCCAGGCCAGCCCGAGGTCATGGGTCACGACCAGGGCGGCGAGCCCCAGTTCGGTGCGCAGCCGCAGCAGCAGGGCCAGGATCTCACCGCGGACGGAGGCGTCCAGCGAGGCCACCGGCTCGTCGGCGACGAGGAGTTCGGGTTCCAGGACGAGCGCGCCCGCGATCACCACCCGCTGGCGCTGGCCGCCGGACAACTCGTGCGGATAGCGCAGGAAGAAGCGCTCCGGCGGCCGCAGTCCCGCCCGGGACAGGGCGTCGGCGACCGCCGTGCGTTCGTCTCCCGGATGCCCGTGGATGCGCAGTCCCTCGGCCACCGCGTCGTACACGGTGTGCCGTGGGTTCAGTGATCCGCTGGGGTCCTGGAGCACCAGCTGGACCCGGCGCCGGTACGCCCGCAGGGCCCGCGACGAGTACTCCAGCGGCTTCCCGTCGAACCGCACGCTTCCCGAGGCGGGCCGTTCCAGACCGAGCAGCGACCGGGCCAGCGTCGTCTTGCCGCAGCCCGACTCGCCGACCAGTGCCACGATCTCGCCGGCCCGGATGTCCAGTTCGACACCGTCCACGGCCCGTGCCTCGGGGGCACCGTGCCGCCCGGGGAAGGTCACCCGCAGCCCCTGGGCGCTGAGCAGGGGAGACGCTGGTGTCGTCATGCGGTGCTCCTCGTGTCCGCCGCCCCGGCGGCCGGTGCCGGTCCCGGGACGGGCGCGGGGATGTGTACGCAGGCGGCCCGCCGTCCCCCGGTCACCTCGCGCAGCTTCTGGTCCTCGGTGGCGCAGCCGTCCAGGGCGACCGGGCAGCGCGGATGGAACGCACAGCCGGAGGGCAGCGCGAACGGATCGGGCGGGTCGCCGGGCAGCCCCTGGGGGGCGAACCGGGAGGCCGGATCGCCGATGTGCGGGAACGCCGTGGACAGCGCCTTGCCGTACGGATGCCGGGCGTCCTCGTGGACCGTGCGGGCGGGGCCCTCCTCGACCACCCGGCCCGCGTACATCACCGCAAGCCGGTCGCAGGTGTCGGCCAGCACCGCCAGATCATGGCTGATCATGATCAGCCCCAGGTCCTGCTCGGTGACGAGCTGTTCGATCAGCCGCAGGATCTGCGCCTGGATCATCACGTCCAGGGCCGTGGTCGGCTCGTCGGCGATGACCAGCCGCGGGTCGCAGGCGAGCGCCATGGCGATCATGACCCGCTGCCGCTGGCCGCCGGAGAGTTCGTGCGGGTACGCCGCCGCCCGGGCCGCGGGCAGGCCGACCTGTTCCAGGAGTTCACCGGTCCGCTTCCGTGCCGCGGCGGCGGTCGCCCTGCCGTGCAGCAGGATCGGCTCGGCGATCTGGTCGCCGACCCGGTGCACGGGGTTGAGCGAGTGCATGGCGCCCTGGAAGACGATCGACGCGCCCGCCCAGCGCACCGCCCGCACCCGCCCCCAGCGCATCGCCAGGATGTCCTCGCCGTCGAGCAGGATCTCCCCGCCCACCCGGGTGCCGGCGGGCAGCAGCCGCAGCAGCGCCAGCGCCAGCGTGGACTTGCCGCAGCCCGACTCGCCGGCGATCCCGAGTTTCTGCCCCGCCGCAAGCGACAGGTCCACGCCGCGCACGGCGGCGGCCCCGCCGGCATAGGTCACCGTCAGGTTCCGGACGTCGAGGAGCGTCAACGGGTCACCCCCAGCCTGGGATTGAGCACGGACTCCACCGCGCGCCCGCACAGTGTGAACGCCAGCGCGACCAGGGCGATCGCGATGCCGGGCGGCACCAGGTACCACCAGTCGCCGGCGCTGACCGCGCCCGCCTCCCGCGCGTCCTGGAGCAGCCCGCCCCACGAGACGACCGTCGGATCGCCGAGGCCGAGGAAGGCCAGGGTGGCCTCGGCGAGGATGGAGGAGGAGACCATCAGCGTGGTCTGGGCCAGCACCAGCGGCATCACATTGGGCAGCACATGCCGGGTCATGACGTGCCAGTGGCCGCCGCCGAGCGCCCTGGCCCGTTCGATGTACGGACGGGACTCCACCGCCAGCGTCTGCGCCCGCACCAGCCGCGCGGTCGTCGGCCAGGAGGTGACACCGATGGCGAGGACGACCGTGCCCAGGGAGCGGGACATGACGGTGGCCAGCGCGATCGCGAGCACCAGCGTCGGCATCACCAGGAACCAGTCCGTGATCCGCATCAGCACGGTCCCGTACGCGCCCCGGAAGTGACCGGCGCAGATCCCGACCACCGCGCCGATCGCCACCGACAGCACGGCGGCGAGCAGCCCGACCAGCAGGGAGACCCGCGAGCCCCAGACCAGCAGGCCCAGCAGATCGCGTCCGAACCGGTCCGTGCCGAGCGGGAACTGCCCGCTGGGCGCCGCGAGCGGACTGCCCGGCGCGTCGGTCACGTCGGTCACGTCGGAGCCGACCGTCAGCGGCGCGGTCAGGGCCACCAGCGCGAACAGGACGAGCGCGGCGAGGCCCAGCAGCCCGGCGCGATGGGTGCGGTACTGCCGCCAGAACCGTGCGGCGGAGCGGCGGCGCCGCTGCCGGGCCAGGGCTCGCGGGCCGGGCTGTGCCGCCTCGGCGCTCATCGGCCCACCCGCGGATCGAGCAGGGGATAGAGCAGATCGGCCAATGTGT
Organism: Streptomyces sp. NPDC004752; assembly: GCF_053601275.1. Taxonomy (NCBI): domain Bacteria; kingdom Bacillati; phylum Actinomycetota; class Actinomycetes; order Kitasatosporales; family Streptomycetaceae; genus Streptomyces; species Streptomyces sp. NPDC004752. The sequence continues at coordinate 21,289 of NZ_JBSGBN010000066.1, forward strand.
TCATGACGATCACCGCCGCGGCGAAGAAGAGGAACAGGCCCTGCACCAGGGGCAGGTCGGGCACGCTCAGTGCCTGGTAGAAGAGTCCGCCGAGGCCCGGCCAGGAGAACACCGTCTCGACCAGGATCACACCGGCGACGGTCCGCCCGAGGTTGACGAAGACGAGGGTGACGGTGGGCAGCAGCGCGTTCGGTACGGCGTGCCGACGCCGTACCAGATCGTCCCGCAGGCCCTTGGCGCGCGCGGTCGTCAGATAGTCGCTGCCCATCTCGTCGAGCAGCGCCGAGCGGGTGACCAGCAGCGTCTGCCCGTACTCGACCGCGACCAGGGTGAGCACCGGCAGGACGAGATGGTGGGCGACGTCGAGGACGTAGGCGAAGCCCTGCTCGCCGCCCGATTCCATGCCGCCGGTCGGGAACAGTCCGGGCACGGGCCCGAGGCCCACCGAGAACACGATGATGACCAGCAGGCCGAGCCAGAACGACGGGACGGAGTACAGGGTCAGCGCCAGGCCGGTGTTCAGCCGGTCGCCGAGGCGTCCGTGCCGCCATGCCGCCCGGGTGCCCAGGTACATGCCGAGCGCGGTGTACAGCAGGAACGCGGTGCCGGTCAGCAGCAGGGTGTGCGGCAGGGCCTCGGTGATCTTGTCGATGACCGGGGTGCGGAACTGGTACGAGGTGCCCAGATCGCCGGTGAGCGCCTTGCCGCAGTAGTCGGTGAACTGTTCCCACAGCGGCAGGTCCAGCCCGAACTCCCGCCGGTATTCGGCCAGTTGCTCGGCCGAGACCTGTCGGCCGAGCGTCATGGTCTTGACCGGGTCGCCGGGGATCAGCCGGAACAGGAAGAAGCCGGTGACGAGGACGGCGAGCAGGGAGACGACGGCGCCGCCCACCTTTGCGGCCCCGTACCGCAGATAACCGGTCCAGGTGCCGGACCGCGGCCCGTGGGCCGTCGGCCCGGCGGGAGACGGACCGGCGGCCTCGGCCGGCGTCGATGTGATGTCAGCGGCCATGGCGGACCGCCTGCTGAGTCGGTGCGCTGATCGCGTGCATCGGCTATTCGCGGTCGTCGGCGGTGGCGCGGCGGCGGCGCGAGAGGAAGAGCCCGGCGCCGGCGAGGACCACGGCGCCCGCGACGACACCGATGACGACGCCGGTCGAACCGCCGCCGCCGGTCGAGCCGGAGTCATCGGCCGGGACCGCCGACCACCAGCTCCAGTAGCCGTCCTGGCCATAGAGGTTGCCCGCGGCCTTGGGCATCGTCGTGATCGACTCGATCTGGTCGGTGCGATACGCCTCGACCGCGTTCGGGTACGCCATGACGTTCATGTACCCCGTGTCGTACAGCCGTGACTCGGCCTGCTTGACGAGCGTGGCCCGCTTGGCGGAGTCGTACTCGGCCAGCTGCCGCGCGTACAGCTCGTCGTACGTCTTGTCGCAGATGAAGTTGTCGGTGGCCCCGGTGTCCTTCGGCGCGGTGGGCAGGGCCGCGCAGGTGTGGATGGACAGGACGAAGTCCGGGTCGGGGTTGACGGACCAGCCGTCGAAGGCGAGGTCGTACTTTCCGGCGAGCCAGGGGTCGGTGACGTTGTCGAGGCAGTCGAGCCGCATGCCGATGCCCAGCTCGCCCCACCACTCCTTGAGGTACTGGCCGACCGCCTTGTCGTTCGGGTCGGTGGCATGGCACAGGACGCGGTAGTTCAGCGGCTTGCCGTCCTTGCCGACGCGCTTGCCGTCGCCGTTCTTCCGGTAGCCCGCCTGGTCGAGGAGCCGGGCGGCCTTCGCGGGGTCGTGGGCGAGTTGCTGACTCGCGGACGGTGTGAAGAAGTACGGGGCGAAGCGGGGCGGGATGTAGCCCTGGCCCTCGACCGCGTGGCCCTGGAAGACCTTGTCGACGAGGGTCTTGCGGTCGACCGCCATGAACAGGGCGTTCCGCACCCGTTGGTCGAGCAGGGAGGGATCGCCGTCGCCGAACTTCTCGCCGTTCTTGGCCTGGGCGCCCGGGTTGGTGGCGAGGGCGTAGAAGCGGCGGCCGGGGGCGTCGTTGACGCGGACGTTCTTCTCGCCCTTGAGGGAGGCGGCCTGGGCGGGCGTCAGGGAGGGCGAACCGGCGACGAAGGAGACCTCGCCCTTGCGCAGCGCGGCCACCGCCGCGTCCTGGTCCTTGTAGTACTTGAAGACCAGCTCGTCGAACTTGGGCGCACCGCGCCAGAACGTCTTGTTGGCCTTCAGCCGCACATAGCTGTCGGGCCGGTAGTCGGTGAGTACGAACGGTCCGTCGCCGACGACCGGGAAGGTCTTGTCGTTGGTGAACTTCGAGAAGTCCGTGACCTTCTCCCAGATGTGCCGGGGCACGATCGGCACGTCCAGCGCGGTCATCGTGGCCTGGGGCTTCTTCAGCTCGATGACCAGCTTGGTGGGGCTCGGGGCGGTCACCTCGCGGAAGTTGCCGACGAAGCTGCCGTTCGCGGTGGCGGCCGCCTGGTCGGTCATCAGCTTGTTGAACGTCCACGCCGCGTCCTGCGCGGTCACCTGCTGCCCGTCCGACCACTTCGCGTCGGAGCGGATCGTGTACGTCCAGGTGAGCTTGTCGGCGGACGGCTTCCAACTGGTGGCCAGGCCGGGCACCGGGTGGGCGTCCGCCGGGTCGTAGTCGGTCAGGTATTCGTAGGTCAGCCGCAGGATGCTCGTACTGACCAGACGCACCGCCAGAAAGGGGCTGAGCGAGTCGACGCTCTGCGCGACGGCGACGGTGAGGACCTTCTTGTCCGGGGCGGCCTCCGCCTGCCGGGGCGCCGGGTCCAGTGGGGTCGCGAGGCCCGCGGTGAGCGTCACGGCGAGGGCGCCGGCGGCGGCGACGAGCCGGGGCGTACGGGATCGTGGGCTTCTCGGTAGTGAACGCCTGCTGCCGTGCCGGTCTTGCGTGCTCATGAATCGTGACCTCGCGTCATCGCTCGCACAGGGACACCCTGTTGGGACTTCAGCGTTGGGACTTCAGCGGATTCAGCCTGGTGGCGCCGGGCGGGTGATGAGTGTGTCTATCAGCGGCGGTCTGCGCGCGTCAACGGCCCGTGTCCAGCACCTTTGGCCTGCGGAAACGGCGAGTTGACGGACGATGAGCCAAACATTGGTGTAGACCGGTGAAGGGGCCCTGGTGGCGCGCTGGCGCCGCGTTGGCCGCGGTCAGCGGGCGGGCGTTGCCACGGTGATGATCTCGGCGCTGTCCTGCGTCAACGGCCCCTGTCCCCAGTCGCCGTACCGCACCTCGACGTCAAGTCCCGCCTCACGGAGGAACCGTGTCAGTGCGTCGGGTCCGAGGAAGCGCAGGGTGCGGCGGCCGACCCGCGGCCGGTCCCAAGCCTCCCCGTCGAACGTCTCCTTGAGCCGCACGCGGTAGCCGACGGGCGGTCCCTCGACCTCGTGCCACACCCGTACGGCGCGGCCGTCCGCGTCGCCGACGGAACGTACGTGCTCCGGGCTCCACCTCGTCCAGGCGCGGGCCGCCGGATTCCGGGTCTCGAACACGAATCGTCCGCCGGGTGACAGGGCGGCCCTGACGGCGCGCAGCGCCAGCCGCAACTCCTCGTCGTGGACGAGGTGTTGGATGGTGTGCCCGGTCATCACGACCAGGTCGAACCCGCCGTTCCACAGCCGGGTCCGCAGGTCGCCGAGCACCCATGCGACGCCGGGTTCGCGGCGCCGCGCCTGGACCAGCATCGCGGCGGCCGGATCCAGCCCCATGAGCCGGCCGTCGTGTCCGGCGCGCCTGGCCCGCGCCAGCAACCGGCCCGTACCGCACCCCACATCGAGCACCGACCGGGCCGACATCACCAGGTCCAGATAGAAGTCGTCGCCAGGCCCCCAGGGATGAAGGGCGTCGTACAACGAGGCGAGCGAAAGATCCTTGAACGAGCGATCGACCACCGCGGCAGTGTGCCACACACCGGGCCACCGTCCCGCCTCGTTCAGCGCACCCCCTCGACGTGCCCCCTTGGCGTGACACATCGCTGTGCCCCCTCGGCGTCACGCCTTCGATGTCACCCTTCGTACGGGTGGACTGTTTCGCAGAAGAGTGTCTTTCATGGCTTTATGAGCATTTTGCGGTGGTATGAGCGGGTGATCGATCGATGTTCAGGGGGTGGCGTCACCGTGCGTACCCGCGTGTTCCAGAGGAGGCACTCCATGCGTCGGGCCAGACAGGTCACCTGGGCCGTGTGCACGACGGCGGTGGTGCTCGCGGCGGCCGCCTGCGGCGGCGGAAGCGGCACCGGCGCGGAGAGCGGCTCGGTGTTCAGCGCCTCCTGGGGCGATCCGCAGAACCCACTGGAGCCGGCCAACACCAACGAGGTACAGGGCGGCAAGGTGCTCGACATGATCTTCCGCGGTCTGAAGCGGTACGACCCGAGGACCGGCCGGGCCAAGGACATGCTCGCGCGGAAGATCGACACCACGGACTCCCAGAACTTCAGGATCACGCTCAGGGACGGCTGGACCTTCTCCAACGGCGAGAAGGTGACCGCCAGATCCTTCGTAGACGCCTGGAACTACGGCGCGAGCCTGAAGAACAACCAGAAGAACGCCTACTTCTTCGGCTACATCGACGGCTACGACAAGGTCCACCCGGAGAGCGGCCCGCAGCGCGCCGACACCCTCTCCGGGTTGAAGGTCGTGGACGACCGCACCTTCACGGTCCGGCTCAACCAGAAGTTCTCCAGCTTCCCGGACACCCTCGGCTACGCGGCCTTCGCCCCGCTGCCCCGGGCCTTCTTCACCGACCATGCGGCCTGGCTGGCGCACCCCGTGGGCAACGGGCCCTACACGATCGGCTCCTACACCAGGGGCTTCCAGATGGCCCTGAAGAAGTGGGACGCCTACCCCGGCCCCGACAAGGCCCGCAACGACGGCGTGAACCTCACGGTCTACACCGACAACAACACCGCCTACACCGATCTGTTGGCCGGCAACCTCGACCTGGTCGACGACGTTCCGGCCGCGCAGCTCAAGAACGTCCAGAGCGACCTCGAAGGCCGCTACCTCAACAGCCCGGCCGGCATCATCCAGACCCTCGCCTTCCCGTACTACGACAAGGACTGGAGCAAGCCCGGCGCGGAGAAGGTCCGCACCGGCCTGTCCATGGCGATCAACCGCAGACAGATCACCGAGACGATCTTCCGGAACACCCGTACCCCGGCCACCGACTGGACCTCGCCCGTGCTCGGCGCGGCCGGCGGCCACCAGGCCGGTCTGTGCGGCAGGGCCTGCGACTACGACCCCGCCCAGGCCAGGAAGCTGGTCCAGGAGGGCGGCGGCCTCCCCGGCGGCCAGGTCACGATCACCTACAACGCGGACACCGGTTCGCACCGGGAGTGGGTGGACGCCGTGTGCAACTCCATCAACAACGCGCTCGGCAACGACACGGCCTGCATCGGCAACCCGGTCGGCACCTTCGCCGACTTCCGCGACCGGATCGGCCGGCACAAGCTGACGGGCCCGTTCCGGTCCGGCTGGCAGATGGACTACCCGCTCATCCAGAACTTCCTGCAGCCGCTCTACTACACGGACGCCTCCTCCAACGACGGCAAGTGGTCCAGCAAGGACTTCGACCGGCTCGTCGACCGGGCCAACGCCGAGACCGACACCCGCAGATCGGTCGCCACCTTCCAGCAGGCCGAGGGGGTCGTCCGGGACGCCATGGCGGCCATCCCGCTCTGGTACCAGAACGGCAGCGCGGGCTACTCGCGGCGGCTGTCCGACGTGGCGCTCAATCCCTTCAGCGTCCCCGTCTACAACGAGATCAAGGTCGGCTGAGCCGTCATGGGGCGCTATGTCATGAGGCGGCTGCTCCAGATGATCCCGGTGTTCATCGGGGCCACGCTGCTGATCTTCCTGATGGTGAACGTGATGGGCGACCCCGTCGCCGGCCTGTGCGGCGAGCGGCAGTGCGACCCGGCGACGGCCGCCCAGCTCAAGCGGGATCTCGGCCTCGACCAGCCGGTGTGGCGGCAATACCTGACCTATATGGGCAAGGTCTTCACCGGCGACTTCGGCACCGCGTTCAACGGTCAGCCGGTCACCGAGCTGATGGGCACGGCGTTCCCCGTCACCGTCCGGCTGACCATCGTGGCGATCCTCTTCGAGATCGTCGTGGGCATCGCGCTGGGCGTGCTGACCGGGCTGCGCCGCGGCCGGCCCGTCGACACGGGCGTACTGCTGACCACCCTGGTCGTCATCTCCGTACCGACCTTCGTCACCGGTCTGCTGCTCCAACTCCTGCTCGGCGTCCAGTGGGGCTGGATCAGACCGTCGGTGTCGCCGGACGCCGCCTTCGGCGAACTGATCGTGCCGGGCCTCGTCCTGGCCTCGGTGTCGCTCGCCTATGTCACCCGGCTGACCCGCACCTCCCTCGCCGAGAACCGGCGCGCCGACTACGTCCGCACGGCGATCGCCAAGGGCCTGCCCCGGCGCCGGGTGATCACCCGGCATCTGCTGCGCAACTCGCTGATCCCCGTGGTCACCTTCATCGGCGCCGACATCGGCGCCCTGATGGGCGGCGCGATCGTCACCGAGCGGATCTTCAACATCCACGGCGTCGGCTACCAGCTCTACCAGGGGATCGTGCGGCAGAACACCCAGACCGTGGTCGGCTTCGTCACCGTCCTCGTGCTGGTCTTCCTGGTCGCCAATCTGCTCGTCGACCTGCTGTACGCCGTACTCGACCCGAGGATCCGCTATGCCTGAGCAGCACGAGCCCGACGGCGCGATCTCCCCGGCCGGCATGGGCGGCGCGATGGACCTCGCGACCAGCGAGGGGGCCACGCTGGAGCGGACGCCCGGCGGGCCCGTGGGAACCGGCCCCCGGGACCGGCCGCGCAGCCTCTGGTCCGACGCCTGGCACGACCTGCGCCGCAACCCCGTCTTCCTGGGCTCCGGCCTGGTGATCCTCTTCCTCGTCCTGATCTCCCTGTGGCCCTCGCTGATCGCCTCCGGCAACCCCCTCACCTGCGACCTCTCCAAGGCCCAGGAGGGCTCCCAGCCCGGCCACCCCTTCGGCTACGACGGCCAGGGCTGCGATGTCTACACACGGACCGTGTACGGCGCCCGGGCGTCCGTGACGGTCGGGGTCTGCGCCACGCTGGGGGTGGCCCTCCTCGGCTCGGTCCTCGGCGGTCTGGCCGGCTTCTTCGGCGGGGCGTGGGACGCGGTCCTGTCCCGGCTCACCGATGTGTTCTTCGCGATCCCGGTCGTGCTCGGCGGGCTGGTGCTGCTCTCCGTGGTGACCACCAACACGGTCTGGCCGGTCGTCGGGTTCATGGTGCTGCTGGGCTGGCCGCAGATCTCCCGCATCGCGCGCGGCTCGGTCATCACCGCCCGGCAGAACGACTACGTCCAGGCGGCCCGGGCGCTCGGCGCCTCCCCGGCCCGCATTCTGCTGCGGCACATCGCGCCCAACGCGGTCGCGCCGGTGATCGTGGTGGCGACCATCGCGCTCGGCACCTATATCGCGCTGGAGGCGACCCTGTCGTACCTGGGCGTCGGCCTGAAACCGCCGAGCGTCTCCTGGGGGATCGAGATCTCCGCCGCCTCCCCGTACATCCGCAACGCCCCGCACGCGCTGCTGTGGCCCTCCGGTGCCCTGGCGATCACCGTCCTGGCGTTCATCATGCTCGGCGACGCGGTGCGCGACGCCCTCGACCCGAAGCTGAGGTGAGCCGACATGCTGCTCGAAGTGCGCGATCTGCACGTGGAGTTCAGAACCCGGGACGGCATCGCGAAGGCCGTCAATGGGGTCACCTGCGAGGTGGCGGCGGGGGAGACCCTGGCCGTGCTCGGCGAGTCGGGCTCCGGCAAGTCGGTGACCGCGCAGGCCGTGATGGGAATCCTGGATATGCCGCCCGGCCGGATCACCGGCGGTGAGATCCTCTTCCGCGGCCGTGACCTGCTGAAACTGAAGGAGAATGAGCGACGCGGGGTCCGCGGCGCCGAATTGGCCATGATCTTCCAGGACGCGCTGTCCGCCCTCAACCCCGTGCTCAGCGTGGGCGACCAGCTCGGCGAGATGTTCGTGGTGCACCGCGGCATGTCGAAGAAGGACGCCCGGACCAGGGCGGTCGAGCTGATGGACCGGGTGCGCATCCCCGGCGCGGCGCAGCGCGTGCGCGACTATCCGCACCAGTTCTCCGGCGGCATGCGCCAGCGCATCATGATCGCCATGGCGCTGGCCCTGGAGCCCGCCCTGGTGATCGCCGACGAGCCCACCACCGCGCTGGACGTCACGGTCCAGGCCCAAGTCATGGATCTGCTCGCGGAGTTGCAGCGCGAGTACGCCATGGGACTCGTCCTGATCACCCACGACCTCGGTGTCGTCGCGGACGTCGCCGACCGGATCGCCGTGATGTACGCCGGCCGGATCGTCGAGTCGGCCCCGGTGCACGACATCTACAAGGCCCCCGCGCACCCCTACACCCGGGGGCTGCTGGACTCCATCCCGCGCCTGGACCGCAAGGGCCGGGAGCTGTACGCGATCAAGGGCCTGCCGCCGAACCTCATGCACATCCCGCCCGGCTGCGCCTTCCATCCGCGCTGTCCGATGGCGCGGGACGTGTGCCGGACGGACGAACCCCCGCTGTACCCCGTCGACGAGGACCGCGGCAGCGCCTGTCACTTCTGGCGGGAGTGCCTGCATGGCTGAGCCGATCCTGGAGGTCAGCGGGCTGGTCAAGCACTATCCGCTCACCCGCGGCATCCTGTTCAAGAAGCCGGTCGGCGCGGTGAAGGCGGTCGACGGCGTCGACTTCACGCTGGCCAAGGGCGAAACCCTCGGCCTGGTCGGCGAGTCGGGCTGCGGCAAGTCGACGGTCGCCCGGCTGCTGTGCAACCTCGAACGGCCGACGGCCGGTTCGATCCGGTTCAAGGGCGAGGAGATCACCCGGCTCTCCGGGCGCGCCCTGAAGGCCGTACGGCGCAACATCCAGATGGTCTTCCAGGACCCGTACACCTCGCTCAACCCGCGGATGACGGTGGGCGACATCATCGGGGAGCCGTTCGAGATCCACCCGGAGGCGGCCCCCAAGGGCGACCGGCGCCGCCGGGTCCGGGAGCTGCTGGACGTCGTCGGGCTCGACCCGGAGTACGCCAACCGCTATCCGCACCAGTTCTCCGGGGGCCAGCGCCAGCGCATCGGCATCGCGCGCGGGCTGGCGCTGCGCCCCGAGATCATCGTCGCCGACGAGCCGGTGTCGGCGCTGGACGTGTCGGTGCAGGCGCAGGTGATCAACCTGCTGGAGCGGCTCCAGGCGGAGTTCGACCTCAGCTATGTCTTCATCGCGCACGACCTGTCGATCGTGCGGCACATCGCGGACCGGGTCGGGGTGATGTACCTCGGGCGGATCGTGGAGATCGGCAGCGACACGGAGATCTACGACCATCCGACCCACCCCTACACCCAGGCGCTGCTCTCCGCGGTGCCCGTGCCCGACCCCGAGGCGCGCGAGCACCGCGAGCGGATCATCCTGACCGGCGATGTGCCGTCGCCGACGGACATCCCCTCCGGCTGCCGGTTCCGCACCCGCTGCTGGAAGGCGCGGGAGCGGTGCGCGCTTGAGGTGCCGGCGCTCGCGGTCCCGGAGGCGTTCCGGCACACCTCCGGTCCGGCGGCCCATGACTCGGCGTGCCACTTCGCGGAGGAGAAGCAGGTGGTGCCGGTGGAGGAGCACGGAAACGGGCCGGGGTGACATGGCGCACCCCGGCCCGGTCCCGGCACCCGCACGCTGCTCAGCGTCCGCGTCCGTATATCCGCATATCCATGTATCCGTATCTCGCTGCCGCTGCCGCTGCCGCTGCCGCTGCCGCTGCCGCTGCCGCTGCCGCTGCCGCTGCCGCTGCCGCGAAGTTGGCGGTGGGTTACGGCAGTTCGCGGGTGCCTGCCCCGCCGGCCCGGCTACGCCAGGGAGCGCTTGAGGAAGTCCACCTGGAGCAGCAGCAGGTTCTCGGCGACCTGCTCCTGCGGGGTCATATGGGTCACGCCGGACAGCGGCAGCACCTCGTGCGGGCGGCCCGCGGCCAGCAGCGCGGAGGACAGCCGCAGCGCGTGCGCGACCACCACGTTGTCGTCGGCCAGCCCGTGCACGATCATCAGCGGGCGGTGCGGCTCGGCCGGTGCCGAGAGGCCGTCGTCGGTGACGAGGGAACTGCGGGCGTACGCCTCCGCGTCCCGCGCCGGGTCGCCGAGGTAGCGCTCGGTGTAGTGGGTGTCGTACAGCCGCCAGTCGGTGACCGGGGCGCCCGCGATGCCCGCGCGGAAGACGTCCGGGCGGCGCAGTACGGCGAGGGCGGCCAGCCAGCCGCCGTAGGACCAGCCGCGGATCGCCACCCGGTTCAGGTCGAGCGGATGGGTCCTGGCGAGGTCCTGGAGCGCCTCGATCTGATCGTCCAGACAGACGGTGAAGTCGCGGTGCACCGCCTTCTCCCAGGCCGGCGAGCGGCCGGGGGTGCCGCGGCCGTCGGCGACGACCACCGCGAAGCCCTGGTCGGCGAACCACTGCGAGGTCAGATGCGCGTTGTGCGCGGCGACCACGCGCGGTCCGTGCGGGCCGCCGTAGGGGTCGAGGAGCACGGGCAGAAGCGTGTCGGAGGGGTAGTCCCGTGGCATAAGTACGGCGCACGGAATTTGGCGTGCGCCCCCCTGGGTGAGGGTCATGCGCGGGGACAAACCGGGATCTTCGGCGTGCGACAGGACAGTCGCCGACGGTTTTCCGTCACGCAGCACCTGGCACCGGGCGCCGGGCCGGTCGAGCGTGGCCGAGGCCAGCACCGTGACGCCACCGGCGCGCACCGCCGTATGCACACCGGGCTCCTGGGACACCCGCTCCACGCCCAGTTCGTTCACCCGGTAGACATGCACCTCGCCGATCTCGGCCGCCTCGGCCGCCTCGGCCTCCTCGCCGGCCGAGGCCGAGACCAGCACGTCGTCGGCGCTGACGTCGAGCACCGCACGGATGTGCAACTGGGCGCCCGTCAGGGGGCGTTCCCCCACTGCAAGGACCCGCGCGCCCCCTTCGTCGGCGATCCGGACGAGCTGTCCCGACGGACTCCAGCAGGGCACTCCAGGGAAAAGTTCAAGCCAATCTGGATCTTCGTCGGCGTGCACCATGCGGGTCGCCCCCGACTCCGGGTCGACGGCCAGGAACAGCTGGCTGCGCTGGTCCCGCGGCTGCACCAGAAGCAGCGGAGCACCCGCCTCTGACCAGTGCACACGCGCCAGATACGGATAGCGCGCCCGGTCCCAGACGACCTCCGTGCGGGCCCCGTCCAGACCGATCACGAACAGCCGTACGTCCGCGTTCGCGGTGCCCGCCGCCGGATAGGCGACGTGGTGTGGCTCACGTTCCGGCCGGGCGGGGTCCGCGATCCACCACCGCTGCACCGGCGTGTCGTCCACCCGCGCCACGAGCAGCCGGTCCGCCTCCGGCGCCCACCAGAAGCCCCGCGCCCGCCCCATCTCCTCGGCCGCCACGAACTCGGCCAGCCCATAGGTGACCCCGTCCGACTCCGGCTCCGCCAGCGCCCGGTCGTGCCCGCCCGCGGCGTCCACCACCCTGAGCGCGCCCTGCGCCACATATGCGACATGCCGCCCGTCGGGTGCGGGACGGGGGTCGATCACCGGGCCGGGAACCGGGAGTTCACGCGCCGTACCGGCCCGCAGCTCCGCCACGAAAAGCCGCCCTGACAACGCGAAAGAGGCCAACTCCAGGGCCGTGTCGGTGGCGTAGCCGACGATGCCGGCCCCGCCCTCACGGCTGCGTTCGCGGCGCGCCCGCTCCTCGGCCGACAGATGCTCCGTGGCACCGCCCAGCAGGGTGCGCGGATCGGCCGCAAGGCGCTCCCGGCCGTCCGCCGTGTCGAGCACCCACAGGGAGTTGGCCCGGTCCGTACCGGACCTCGAACGCAGGAACGCGACACGGGATCCGTCGGGCGCCACGCTGAACGCGCGCGGCGCGCCGAGGGTGAACCGCTGGGTCCGGGCGTGCCGTCGGGGGAAGGAGTCAGGCTCGGTCGTCATGCCCTGACCATATTGGCCATGCGCCCCCTTGTGCGGCCGTGCGCCGACCGATGCGCGAGCACGGATCGTTATGATCACTACCGCTGAGTGGGTATGAACCTGCTGGCTCCTGCATGGATTTGCTGTTCCGATCTACAACCCCCATAGTCCGACCCCCCGTGTCCCTGGGATTTTTGGAGGTGAGCCGCCGTGGCACTCTCGATTTCGGCGGTGGTGCTGCTGGCGATCATCGTCTTCCTGCTGATCAGGAAGTCAGGGCTGAAGGGCGGCCATGCGGTCGTCTGCGTCCTGCTCGGCTTCTATCTCGCCTCTTCCACCATCGCGCCCACGATCAGTGAGCTGACGACGAACGTGGCGAGCATGATCGGCGGCCTCAAGTTCTGACCGCGCCTCGGCGGGGACAGTCGGTGTGGACCGCCGGACGCTGACGCGACCGGCGGTCGGCCGTCACCTGTGCTGTTGTGCTGCTTCGTGGCCCCCGGCTCCGTAACATGGGCGGATCCAGGTGGACGAAGGGCTGGAGCGGGGGCGCGTGGACGGACACAACACCGGTGATCGGCTTCGAGAGCTGGCGAAGGCTTCGCCCAACTTCGGGCGTCTCTACCCGTACCAGCCTCTTCTGGCCATCTACGGATCGCAGGCGGAACTCACGGTCTTCACCAATCCCAACGCCGCGTACGTCAGCGCGGGGCAGTTCGGTGAGGTACTGGCCGAGGAGTTCGTCACCCGTACGGGCACGCGCGTCCAGGGCACGACCCAGTTCGACCGCCTCAATGCGCTCACGCGGGCCGGTGTGCTCGTCGGTTGGAGCCGTGAGGCGTTCGACAAGCTGCGCCGGGGACGCAACGACGCCGCGCACCACCACCTCTTCGACACCACGAAGGCGCTCGAAGCGCTGGAGTTGTGCTGGCGGCTGGGCGATCTCTTCGACCGGGCCATGGGCGGCAAACGGACCGTGGCCGCGTTCGTCCCGCCGACGCTTCCCGTGGACGTGCAGCCCGTCGACCCCGAGGAGATCTCGGAACTCCAGGAGGCACTGGAGGGACATCGCCGCGCGCTCGCGGAGTCACGCGTCAAGCTGTCCGAGACCAGCGACCGCCTTGAGGCCGAGCGCAGGGCCCGTACCGAGGCCGAGGAACTCATCGCCAGCGCCCAGCGCGCGAAGTCGGCCTACGCCGCCCAGATCGAGGACCTGAGAGCCCAGGTCACCGAACTGCGCGCGGCCCACCAGCAGCGGTACGACCGTGAGCGCGTCCAGCCCCGCAGGATCGCCTCCAAGGCCCGCGAAGCGATCGTCGAGCGCGCGCAGCTCCCCGCGCCGCTCAACGAGGTGCAGGCACGCAAGAAGATCGACGCGATGCTGACGAAGTCGGGCTGGCTGATCCAGAGTAAGGCGGACGCGAACCCCCTGGCGGGCAAGGGCGTCGCCGTCGAGGAGTTCACGCTGGCCACGGGGCGTGCCGACTACGTCCTCTACGTCGACGGGAAGATCGTCGGAGTCATCGAGGCCAAGCGCGAGGGCACCGCACTCGCCGGCGCCCTCGCCCAGAACGAGCGGTACGCGGCCGGTGTGCTCAAGGAGCACGCGATGGCCGTATGGCGCCGCGACGAACCCTTCGCGTTCCGCTACGTCAGCACCGGCGCGGAAACGTACTTCCTGAACCGCGTCGACCCCGAAGCCCGCTCCCGCGAGGTATTCGCCTTCCACCGCCCCGAGACCATCGCCGCGTGGATGAACCGGGCGGACGAGGAACCGGACACGCCCACCTTCCGCGCGGCCCTCCGCACCAGCATGCCGCTCCTGGAGACCCACGGCCTGCGCATGGCCCAGGTCGACGCCATCACGGGCCTGGAAGGCTCGCTGGCGGCCGACCGGCCGCGTGCCCTCATCCAGATGGCCACGGGCGCCGGAAAGACGTTCACAGCCGTCACGGAGACCTACCGCCTCCTCCGTCACGCGGGCGCCCGCCGGGTCCTCTTCCTCGTCGACCGCAACAACCTCGGCCGCCAGGCCCACGCGGAGTTCGACAAGTACCGCACACCCGACGAGAACCGGAAGCTCACCGACCTCTACAACGTCGACATGCTGGGCCGGAGCGGGCTCCAGGACACGTCGGCGGTCGTGATCTCCACGATTCAGCGGATGTATGCCCTCCTCAAGGGCGAGGAGTTGCCGGAGGGGCCGGACGCGGACGAACCGGAGACGAACGAGGTGGCGGCGGAGGGGGCGGCCACAGGGGAGGCCGCCACGGGGGAGGGCGTGAACGCCTCGAACCTGGACGAGACCTACGCGGCGGACGAGCCGATCACCGTCGAGTACAACCCGGACGTCCCGATCGAGTCGTTCGACGTGATCGTGATCGACGAGTGCCACCGCTCGATCTACGGTCTGTGGCGCGGCGTCCTGGAGTACTTCGACGCCCACTTGGTCGGCCTGACGGCCACGCCCACCCGCCAGACCCAGGGCTTCTTCGACCACAACATGGTGGCCCAGTACACGTACGAACAGGCCGTGGCCGACGGCGTCAACGTGGACTTCGACATCGTGCGCCTCAACACCACGATCCGGGAGGACGGCGGCGCGAAGATCGAGGCGGGTACGACCGTCCGCATCCGCGACCGCCAGACCCGGGCCCAGCGCTACGAGGAACTGGACGAGGACTTCGAGTACAGCGTCTCGCAACTCGGCCGCACGGTGATCACCGAGGACGAGATCCGGGCCGTGCTGACGACGTACCGGAACAACTGGCAGCGGTGGTTCCCGGGCCGCGCGGAGCTTCCGAAGACCCTCGTCTTCGCCGCAGGCGACGACCACGCCGAGGAAGTACTGAAGCAGGCCAAGGAAGTCTTCGGCCGGGGCGACGAGTTCGCGAAGAAGATCACGTACCGCTCCCGGCAGAACGGCGACGATCCGGACACGTTGATCAACGACCTGCGCAACTCGCCCCGCCTCCGGGTGGCGGTCACGGTCGACATGATCGCCACGGGTACGGATGTGAAGCCGCTGGAGTGCGTGATCTTCCTGCGTGCCATCAAGAGCCCGGTGCTCTTCGAGCAGATGAAGGGCCGGGGCGCCCGCTCGATCGACGCGGACGAGCTGAAGGCCGTGACTCCGGAGGCGGCGCCTGATCTGACGAAGGACCGTTTCGTCCTGATCGACGCGGTGGGGGTGACCGACTCGCCACTGGTGGACGCCCGGCCGCTGATCCCGGCGGGGGAGAAGAGCGTCTCGCTGGAGAAGCTGTTGGACAAGGCCGGTACGCGGTCACTGACGGCGGACGAGGCGGAGACGCTGGCGCGCCGACTGGCCCGTATCGACCGGCAGTTGGGGGCGGAGGAGCGGCGGCTGTTGGCCCAGACCTCCGGGGGCGTGAGCCTGGCCGACCTGGCGCGGCGGATCACGGACGCGGTGGACGTGGACACACAGGATCGCGCGCGGCACGAGGGCGGCCCCGAGCTGGCCAAGAAACTCGTCCAGGACGCGGTGGCGCCGCTGACCTCACGGCCCGAACTGCGGCAGCTGATCCTGAAGATCAGACACCAGCAGGACCTGACGTACGACGAGACGACCGAGGTCCGCGTCACCGAGATGCGGGAGATACCGCGCACGGAACGGGCGGCCAAGGAGCTGGCCGAGTGGAACTCGTTGCTCACGAAGGAGCAGCGGGACGAGAACGTGGCGATCCGCGTGGCGCTGGGAAGCGGCGCGAGGGTCAGCCCGCGTGAGGCGCGTGATGCGCTGAGGGAGCTGGCGGGCCGTATCCGGGCGACGAACCGCGCGTGGACGACGGGTGTCCTGTGGGACCACTACGAGCAGCTCGGCAAGGCGGCGGCCGGCCCCGGCAAGGAGGCGGGCCTGGGCGACCTGATCCGCCTCATCCGCTACGAGCTCGGCGCCGACGACGAGCTGCGCCCGTACCGTACGGTGGTCGAGGAGCGCTTCGAGGGCTGGCTGCTGCGGCAGCGGCAGGCGGGTGTGGAGTTCACCGACGACCAGCTGTGGTGGCTGGAGCGGATAAAGGACGCCATCGCCGCCGACGTCGGCATAGAGCCGGGAGACTTCGCAGTCGCGCCGTTCACCGAGCGCGGCGGAGGCCGGGGCTTCATGCGGGCGTTCGGAGACAAGGACGCGGCGCTGGAATTGTTGGATGAGCTGAATCGGGAACTGGGTTGAGCGTGGATGAGGAGAGGGCGCTGCCGGTTGGATGGGCTTGGGTCCGTTTGGATCAGGTCTGCTACGTGACCGGGGGGATTCAGAAGCAGGCCAAGCGTCGTCCTGTGAAGAATAAGTTCCCATTTCTGCGTGTTGCCAACGTGGGGCGTGGTGCCCTGGATCTGACCGAGGTTCATGAGGTCGAGCTGTTCGAGGGGGAACTGGAGAAGTTTCGACTCAGGGCTGGTGACCTGCTTGTGGTCGAAGGGAATGGCAGCCCGGATCAGATTGGCCGTGCCGCGATGTGGCGAGGCGCCATCGATGACGCGGTGCATCAGAACCACTTGATTAAGGTGCGACCCACTTCGGCTGTCGACCCTCGGTTTCTTGAGCTGCTGTGGAATTCTCCGGCTGTCTCGTCTCAGTTGCTGAGGGTTGCCCAGTCGACCAGTGGCCTTTATACGCTGAGCACCTCGAAGCTCAACCGTGTGGAGTTCGCGCTGCCGCCGCTCGCGGAGCAGGGCCGGATTGTTGAGGTCCTCGAAGAGCAATTGTCGTGTTTGGATGCCGGAGTTGCGACACTGCAGCAGACGCAGATGCGGCTTGACGGACTCCGGAAGAGGATTTTGATCTCATCCGTTCCAGAGGAACTTCCGGACTCTTGGCGACTGGCCACCGTTGAGCAGGCGGGCACCCTCGAACTCGGGCGTGCGCGTCACCCCGACTGGCATCACGGTCCGGAAATGCGCCGGTATCTCAGGGTTGCCAATGTCTTTGAGGATCGCTTCGACATCACGGACGTCATGGAGATGGACTTCTCCGGAGTGTGGGAAAAGTATCGCCTGGAGCCGGGAGATGTGCTGCTCAATGAAGGGCAGAGCCCGTATCTCGTAGGGCGCCCCGCGCTTTACCGAGGATTTCCTCCAGACGTCGCTTTCACGAACAGCCTGCTTCGTTTCAAGGCTGGCAATGAAGTGCTGCCCGAGTGGGCTTTGCTTGTGTTCCGGAGGCACTTGCATGCGAAGCGGTTCATGCAAGAGGTTCGAATTACCACAAACATTGCCCACCTTTCCGCGAAGCGTCTTAAAACCATTGAGTTTCCGATTCCTCCTCTTGAGGTCCAGAAGGAACTCGTCCAGCGCTGCGACGAACTGTTGAGTGGCGTGTCTGCGATGCGATCAGAGATCAGCAACGGCTTGAAGCGTGCGAACGGCTTGAGGGCTGCCCTCCTGGGCCGTGCCTTCACCGGCCGCCTGGTTCCGCAGAACCCGATCGAGGAGTGCGCTCAGGTTGCCTTGACGCGCATCGCAGCCGAGCGAGCCGCGCAAACGGGAGCGAAGCGTACCCGCAAGGTCCCGGCCAAGAAAGTCGCCGTTCCCCGACCCGCCGCGCCTGCCGATCCGGCCCCCCAGCCAACCCCCGCCCCCGCCCACGCCGTACAGCAGGAGTTCGACCTGTGACCGCCCCCGTAGCCGACCAACAGCAGCCCGCGAACGAGTCGGCCGAGAAGTCAGCGAAGGCCGTCGCGCAGACGAACACGCTCGTCGCCAAGCTCTGGAACTACTGCAACGTCCTGCGCGACAACGGCATGTCCACCATCGAGTACGTGGAGCAGCTCTCCTACCTGCTCTTCCTCAAGATGGTTGACGAGATCGAGAACGATCCGTGGGACGGGCAGGACCTCAGTGCCATCGTGCCCGCCGACTACAACTGGAAGTCGCTCGTCGGCAAGCGCGGCCCGGGGCTGGAGAAGCACTACCGGGACGTTCTCGAACACCTTGGCCAGCACCCCGACACCACCATCGGCACGATCTTCGCCGACGCCCAGAACCGCATCACCAAGCCGGCCCTCCTGGAGAAGCTGGTCATCGAGCTGATCGGCCGCCAAGAGTGGACGATGACCGGCACCGACCTCAAGGGCGACGCCTACGAGGGTCTGCTCAACAAGGGCGCCTCCGACACCAAGACCGGCGCCGGTCAGTACTTCACGCCCCGCGCTCTGATCGATGCGATGGTGGATGTCGTCCAGCCCGGCCCGGACGACACCATCACCGACCCCGCCTGCGGTACCGGCGGTTTCCTCATCGCGGCCCACTCCTACATCCGCGACCACCACATGAAGAAGATGTCGCTGGAGGAGCGGAAGGCATACGACGAAGGCCGCAAGATCTGGGGCAACGAACTCGTCACCGGCACTGCCCGTTTGGCCGCGATGAACATGCTCCTTCACGGCATGGGCAAGAGCGACGGGCCCAGCCTCATCCACGTCGGCGACGCCCTCGCCGACAAGCCCAGCGGCAAGCACGCCACCCTCGTCCTCGCCAACCCGCCCTTCGGCCGTAAGTCCGCGATTACCGTTATCGGCCAGGACGGGGAGGTCGAGAAGGAGGACATCCAGTACGACCGTGACGACTTCACCGCCACGACCACCAACAAGCAGCTGAACTTCCTGCAACACATCATGTCGCTCACGGCGGTTGGCGGTCGTGCCGCAGTCGTCCTGCCCGACAACGTGCTCTTCGAGGGCGGCGCCGGTGAGAAGGTCCGCCGCAAGCTGCTGGACGAGTTCGACCTGCACACCATCCTGCGCCTGCCCACCGGCATCTTCTACGCCGGTGGCGTCAAGGCCAACGTCCTCTTCTTCGACAAGAAGTCCCCACGCGCCGACGGCAAGGCCCACACCACCGAAACGTGGGTCTACGACTTCCGCACCGGCCAGCACTTCACGCTGAAGCAGCGCCCGCTGACCCGAGCCCACCTCGACGACTTCGTGACGGCCTACCGGCCCGACGAGCCCCGCTCCTCCCGCGTCGAGTCCGAGGACGACAACGGGCCCTTCAAGAAGTTCAGTTACGAGGACCTGATCGCCCGCGACAAGGTCAACCTCGACATCACCTGGATGAAGGACCCCGCCCTCGACGACGCCGACAGCGGCCTGCCGCCCGAGGTGATCGCCGAGGAGATCGTCCGCGACCTTCAGGCCGCCCTGAAAGAGTTCACGGCCATCGCCCGTTCTCTCGGCGGCGAGGTGGACGTACCGGAGGCCGAGGCCGAGTAGCCGACCGTCAGTCCTGGGACACGTACGGTACGAAGTCGGCCCATGCCTTGGGCGAAAGCGCGAGGCGGGGGCTGACATCCGCGTGCTTGGAGTCGCGGACGTGGATGGTGGTGGGGGTGGTGGCTATTTCGACGCAGTCGTTCGGGTTGCTGCTGTCGCTGTAGCTGCTCTTGAACCACGCCAGCTCGGACGCGTCCCCAGCAGTCGCCTTGCGGATCATGTTTCTCCTACCAGTTGCTCGATGAAGGCCCGTGACTCTCGTGCAGTCAGAGCCTCCGCCCGGATGATGCCATAACGCAGTTCGAGGATCCGGAGTTGCCTGGGATCGGAGACGGGACGCCCGTTGAACTCGTCGTCCATGCGCCCAACCGCCGTGCCGTCGCCGAACTTCAGCACCTGCACTCGCCCTGCCGTTCCAGGGTGGTCCCAGCGGTCCATCGGCATCACCTGCAGTTCGACGTTCCGCAACTCAGCCACCTGGAGCAGGTATTCGAGCTGCTGGCGCCACACCATCTTGCCTCCGACCGGGCGCCTCAGCGTCGTCTCTTCCAGGACAAAGCTGAGTTCAGGGGCCGGTGAGCGCTCATAGATCGCCTTCCGGGCCATGCGTGCCGCCACTGCGTGCTCCAGTTGGTCTTCCGGAGGTACTGGCCGTCGAGTCCTCAGCAACGCCCACGCGTACTCCTCTGTCTGGAGCAGGCCATGCAGGTTGTGATTGCCGTACGAGAGCAGCTCTACGGCCGTGGCTTCCATCTTCGCCAGGTCCCGAACCTGCTTCGGGTACTGGACCTTCGCCACGTCCTCCTTCATGGCGGCGATCAGCCCATCCGCCCCCAACACGTCGTCGGCCTTGTCCAGATACTCCGGCCGCGGAATCCGCTTTCCGCCTTCGACCTTGTACACCAGGTCCTCGCCGTACCCGACCGCCACACCGAACTCGGCGGCCCGCATCCCCGCGGCCTCCCTGCGCAGTTTCAACTGCCGTCCCACGGTTGCGACGACCGCCAGTGCCCAGTCGTCGTCCGGATCCACCTCCCAACCCGGCTCGTCCTCCTCGCTCTTGAGCTGCCCCGTCACCACTTCCGTGCTCATCCCGCGCCCCTCCGTAGTACAACCGTCCGCGACGACGCCCTACGCGTACGACCGCTCTTGACGGCCGGACAGTCACCGTACGCAACTGTCTTGTCACACTTCACGGTAAGCGTTCCCGCCACTCTGCGTGACGAGATTCGCTGAGGACGGCTTCAGTCCGCCTGCCACCGGAACCCGGGCGCCCATGCTTCGGTGGGAGGGGTGCTCTCTTTCCCAAGGACCAACACGGCGGAAAAGGACCCTTCCAAGCCCCACCCCTCCCGCCCGCCGCTCAATCTCACTCACGCGAGTGAACATCGCGAACTCGACTGGATTCGTGGCCCCTTGGCTGCCCTACGCTCGGCCCAACACAACCGCAGACATGCGACGGCCCCCGCCGGGACGGCAATCCCAGTGCGAGGGCCTGACCACCGAGGAAGAACGGACCTTCCCGATGGATACGCAGAACCCTAGCGCGCCCTCGCGCGCCCAGGCCCGTGTTGCCGGGAACAACCACCCGAAGCGGCACACCGGTTCCCCATCCGGCGGGGGCCTCATCCACGACAACACCCGCCACACCGAGCGCTTCGCGGTGATCGGCAACCACCTCACCCAACACCCGGAGCTGTCCCTCCTCGCGATCGGACTGGGCTGTCACATCCAGTCGTTGCCCAAGGGCGCGCGCGTCGACATCAAGTCCCTCACCGCCCGTTTCCAGGAGGGCGCGACCCGGATCGCCGCAGCGTTGCGCGAGCTGGAGGCCCATGGCTACTTGCGCCGTGAACGCGAACGCGTGCCCGGCGGCCGTATCGTCACCCGGACCGTGTCCTGCAACCAGCCGACGGCGGAACGCCGGGAGCCCCGATCCCCTGCCTGCCCGCCGCTACGGCAACCGGCGGCGGCACCGAAACCGAAGGCACCCCGCAGGCCCCTGCCCGCCGTACCGCGGCCCTCGCAGCCCCATGCCAAGCTCCTCCAGGCGGCCGCCGACCTTCTCGCCGACCTCCGCCTCGACGATCCCCGCCTGCTCCTCTCCGCCTGCGACACGGCCCATCTCGCTCCCGGCGTGGCCGCCTGGCTGGAGCGTGACGTCAGCCCCGCCGCCGTACGGCACGCCCTCACCGCGGACCTGCCGCCCGAGGGGCAGCTGCGTCGGCCGGCGGCCCTGCTGGCCCATCGACTCGCCGTCCAGCTGCCACCCCCGCCGCCGTTCCGGGCCTCGGCTCCACCGCCTGCCGTCAGGGCTTCGCTCCAGAACTGCGACGGCTGCGACCGTGCCTTCCGCTCTCCGAAACCAGGACGCTGTCATGACTGCCGTACTTCCGTTGCCACCGCCGCGTGAGACCGCTCTGCCCGGTTCCTTCGACCCGGGCCGGATAATCTGGCCAGGGCACCCTCTGGAGGACACCATGGGCACTCAGGCCGACCACGGAAACGAGTTGATCCCCCGTCCCGAGCTGACTCCGGATGCCCTTCGTGCGGCCCTCGCCGTCGTCGCTCCGGGGCGCCTTGACGAGATGCAGGCCATGAAGGACGAGGCATTCGCCAAGGCCGTCGAGTGGCAGTCGCTCAGCCCGGTGCAGAGCTGGGTCCTGATCTGGGCCAAAGAGATCGAGATCGCCCGTCGACCGGACCTGTCGGCCCGCTACGCCCAGGCGGAGAGGAACCTGGAGCACGACGATCCGGCCATCGCGCAGGAGGCCCTTCGCGAGCTGAGTGCGGTCCTCGAAGAGGCGCTGAAGGCAGTGCGGGAGTGAGCTGGAAATGGGAGTACGCCTTCGGGGCCGAAGAGGCCGCCCGCACCGCTCCGGCGGCCTTCTTGGCCGCTGTTTCACGCCGGGCTGACGAACTGGTCAGGGCGGCTGAAGCCCTTCACATCCACGGCCGGGCCTATGAGGGGATCGACCCGAAGGGCAGCGAAATCATCGTCTCCGGCGGCTGGTTCAGATATCAGGTCGTCGTACGGAGCGAGCGTGTCTACGTCGTCCAGATCACTTATCTGGGCTTCTGACGGTCCATGGCGACCAGAGCGGCGCGATCCGGAAGCGGAGGGGGCAGAACAGGCCACTTTGACCGGAGCGGGTACGGCTCGGCTTGACCGACCCCGGTACGGCTCGGGGATCGTGATCCCGAAGATCGTGACGGAGAGTCGTACGGGAGTTACCCATGGCCGTTCCCAGACCGCAGACGCATCAGTTCGAGGCGTTCATGACGAACCTGTCGTACGCCCGGCGCATGGTCGAAGCGGGCCGGATGCTGACCCCCTTCAAGTCCCCGACGATCGACATCGACGACTTCTACCGGGCGGCCTGGGTGCAGGCGGTCGCCGCCATCGACCACTGGCTGCACGAGGAGGTGCTGCGCCGGGTCGCCGAACTGGCGGCCAAGGACAGTCCCGACATGCCCTACCAGCTCCGTGTCTACGAGTTGCCACTGCACACCGTCGAGGCGGTGCGGAAGGGCGACGTCACCCTTTCCGACGCCGTGGTCGAGCATCTGCGGGACAAGCTCGCGGCCCAGTCCCTCCAGCACCC
Source organism: Streptomyces sp. NPDC004752 (assembly GCF_053601275.1). Lineage (NCBI taxonomy): Bacteria > Bacillati > Actinomycetota > Actinomycetes > Kitasatosporales > Streptomycetaceae > Streptomyces > Streptomyces sp. NPDC004752. Next base: position 44,162 of record NZ_JBSGBN010000066.1, read on the forward strand.
CGGAAAGATCTCCGAAGTGCTCAAGCTGGTCACGGACAGGAAGGTCTGGTATCTGTCCGCCGGATGGATCAACAAGACGTTCTTTCACGGGCGTACGTCCCTGAACGAGAAGACACTTCGCAGCCGCTATCTGGAGATCACTCAGCGGCGTAACAAGATCGCGCACGACGCCGACCTGATCGACGGGGACCTGAAGCAGCGCCGCCCCATCGACGAGTCGTCCGTGAACGACGCCATCGACTGGATCGAGCGGATTGCGCTGGCCATCGCTCACGTACTGGACGAGGAAGGGTGACGGTCGGGCGGGGAGGTGACCGAGGTGGGGCTTGGGCAGGCCGGTGTAGCGGGTCCGGCGGATGCGGCTGCGCGCACTGCCTGGGAGATCGCGCCCTCCACGCCGACGCGGATGCTCGGTCCGGTACGAACCCCGGGCAGTGACGATGTGCGCGGCGGTGACATATCCGGCGTCAGCATCGTGCTCGTCGGAGCATAACTCCCGTACGGCCATGCCTTGGTGGCTGCGTGGCGGGGTGACATGTGGCGTGAATGAGGCGGTTCGGCCGTGTTCAGGTGGTGTTTCGGTGCGATGGATTGCGTGAGGTCGCCAAATTTTCTTCTGTCCGTCCGGAGGAGACTCCAACGATGACCACCGACCGAACCGCCCCGTCACCTGAGCCCGAGCCTGTGCCGGGCGACAGTGCCGGGCAGGTTTCCAGCGTCACCCGGCGCCGCGTCCTGCAAGGCGCCGGCCTCGCCGCCGGCGCCCTGGCCCTCGGCGGGCTCGCCGGGCCGGCCGGCCGGGCAGTCGCCGACGGCTCGGACGAGTACGTCCTGCCCGCGGGCTTCCACGGCGACATGTCCGATCTCAAGCACGTCGTGATCCTGATGCAAGAGAACCGTTCCTTCGACCACTACTTCGGCCAGTTCCCCGGCGTCCGCGGCTTCGGTGACAAGCAGGCGCTCACCTTCCAGGACGGCACGAACGTCTTCCAGCAGAAGGACAGCACCGGGAAGATCGTCACGCCGAAGGTCGACGACGGTCCCTGGGGCAACGACCACGGGGCGTGGGGTGACGTCAACCACCGCAAGTGGGACCTGTGGGTGCAGCACAACGGCGCCAGCTGCATGAACTACCACTCCGCCGGCTACATGAGCTTCTACCACTCGATGGCCGCGCAGTACACGATCTGCGACCAGACCTTCTGCTCCGAGTTCGGGCCGACCGACCCCAACCGCAAGTACCTGTGGAGCGGTACCGCCAACACCGAGACCGGCAACACGGACGAGTCCAACTACAGCCGTCCGTGGATCACCGTGCCCGAGCAGCTCCAGAAGGCCGGTATCGACTGGCGCCTCTACTCGGACAACAGCGGCAACGGGCGGCAGGGCTACGTCAGTTCCTGGGTCGGCGACTACGGCGACAACGAGCTGAAGTACTTCAAGGGGTTCGACCCGAAGGGGCTCAGCCCCGACGACCCGAAGCTGCAGCCCGGCACCGGCCTGATCTGGCGCGGCAACTGCACGTACTACTCCGGCATGTCCTCGCCGAACAACGACTCCGAGCAGAACCTCGACGTCGTCCTGAAGGACTTCCATGACGCGTGCCAGCCGGGTGCGGAGTTCCCGCTGCCCGCGGTCTCCTGGATCGTCGCGCCGTACGGCTGGAGTGAGCACCCGGCCGCCGACACCCTGCACGGCGAGCGCTACGTCAAGCGGGTGATCGACATCCTCCAGAGCAACCCCGAGATCTGGAACCACACGCTTTTCATCCTCAACTACGACGAGAACGACGGGAAGTTCGACCATGTGCTGCCGCCGTGGCCGGAGGCGGGCACGGTGGGCGAGTACGCCGGCTCCTACCCGCTCGGCTTCGGTCCGCGGGTGCCGATGGTGCTCGTCTCGCCCTGGACTCGCGGCGGCTACGTCGCCTCGGAGGTCTTCGACCACGTCTCGCCGATCAAGTTCCTGGAGAAGTGGGCCGCCCACCTCGGCAAGCCGTTCACCTGCCCCAACATCACCGAGTGGCGGCGTTCGATCGCCGGCGACCTGACCAGCGCGCTCGACTTCGCGCATCCGCAGGTCGACCCGGTGACCTTCCCGAACCCGGCCGACGAGCAGCCGGTGTCGGTCCCGGCCGGCCACATGAAGCCACGGCCGCTCTCGTTCCACCCGCACGCCACGCTGTCCGAGGACCGGGTCACCGGCAAGGTCACCGCCACCATGACGCTGGCCGGTGGTCCCGACGGCAAGGCCGTGAGCTTCCAGGCATTCCCGGACAAGTACCGGGCATTCTCCAGCTCGCCGTTCACCGTCAGTGCGAGCGCGCCGCGCACGTACACCTGGGACAGCTCGACCACGGACGGCAAGTACGCGTTCTCGATCTACTGCAACGACGGGTTCGTACGCTCGTTCGCCGGACAGCTCGTGCCCGCGGGACAGCAGGACCTCGGCATCCCGCGTGTCGACGTCGACCTGAAGATGGCCGAGCACGGCGAGGAGGGCAAGGTCAAGGTCAGGCTGCACAACGACGGCACCGAGCCGGTGCGCTACGAGCTGAGCGCGCACGACTACCTCGGCGGTACCCAGGTCGTACACCTCGCTGGCGGCAAGTCCAAGGTCGTTCCCTGGCCGACGAAGGACGGGTACTACGACCTCGTCATCACCGCCGACACCGGCACCGGCTGGACCCAGCGGTACGCCGGCCGTGTCGGGGCGACCGGAAAAACCGAGTCCCGATGATCCGCACGCTCCGCACGCTCCGCACGCTGCGCACCCGCGCCGCCGCCGCGCTGACGGCGGTGGTCGCGCTCCTCGTCGCACTTCTGGTCGCGGCACCAGCCGCACCGGCGTCCACTGCCGAGGCCACTGCCGAGGCCACCGGGGCCCTGAGCACCCCGACCACGACAGTGGCCGCCGATGCCCCGATCACCTTCAACTACTCCGCTCCCGCCGACCGAGTCTCCCGCACCAACTGGATCGGCTTCTACAAGCCCGGTCAGAAGCCGGGCCAGGTCGGGTCGACGTACTGGGTGTACACAGCGAACAACAGCCAGACCGTGCCTGGTACGGCGATCGCCAGTGGCACCCTCCAGTTCCCGGGCGTGGCTGCCGGAACCTACGAGGTCTACTTCCTCTACAACGACGGCTACACGGCCATCGGCTCGAAGATCACCATGACCGTGGTGAACGCCCCGCTCGCCACGGCACAGACGACCGCCGTGGTGGGTACGCCGGTGTCCCTTTCCTACAAGGCGCCCGCCAACCAGCTGAGCACGAGCAACTGGGTCGGCTGGTACCGCGGAAAGACGACCTGCGGCGCGGCGTCGACGTACTGGCAGTACACCCAGACCGGTACGCACAACTACCCGCCCACCGGTTCGTCCCCCGTCGCCGGCGGCACGCTGACCTTCACCGGCATGACCGTCGGGTCGTACGCCGTCTGCCTGCTCTACAACGACGGGTACACGGTCATCGGATCGCCCCTCATCATCAACGTCGTTCACCCGACCAACACGGTGAGCGTGACCTCCTCCGGCCACGGCACCGCCTCGGCATCGTCCAGCGCGGTGACGCCGGACGACAAGGTCACGCTGACCGCGACACCCGACAGCGGCTACAAGTTCGCCGGTTGGCACGTGACCAGCCCGGACGACCTGACGATCGCGGCCGACGGCACCTTCACCATGCCGAACGCGGCGGTGACCGTTCAGGCCACGTTCGTCCCTGACTCGGCGACCGTGCACTTCGACGGCAACGGCGCCGACGGCGGGACCATGGCCGACCAGCCGGTCCAGTACGACGTTGCCGAGCCGCTGAGCGCCCATGGCTACACCCTGAGCGGCTCCGACTTCGCAGGCTGGGCCACCAGCCCCGCCGGGCCTGTCCGCTACGCCGATGGCGCCGACTTCACCGACCGCGTCCCGACCGATGGTGCGTCGATCACGCTGTACGCCCGCTGGCGCGCACACGGGCAGTACCTCGTATCGATCGATGACGCCGACCACGGAAGCGGTACGGCGTCGGTCCGCTCGGCCGCACCCGGTGACTTGGTCAAGCTCACGCCAACGGCCGAGACGGGCTACCACCTCGACGACTGGCAGACGTCGACGCCGTCCGGTCTCACCGTCGACGCCGCGGGCAGCTTCACCATGCCGACGGCCGATGTCGTGGTCGTGCCGCGTTTCGCGGCCAACACGTACAAGGTCGTCTTCGACGGCAACGGCGCCGAGGCCGGTACGACGGACGCCAGTACGTTCACCTACGACACCGCGGCCGCGCTGGCGCCGGGCGGTTTCGTCCGGGACAACTACCGCTTCGCCGGCTGGAGCACGACTCCGACCGGAGCGGTCGAGTACAGCGACCAGGCATCGGTGAAGAACCTGACCGACAGGGACGGCTCAGTCGTCACTCTGTACGCCCAGTGGGCCAAGCTCTCGGTTCAGGCCGGCAACTGGCCGAGCCTGCCCAAGGGCTTCGTCAGCGACACGTTCAAGGTTCCGGCGGTGCCCGCCTCCGGGGCCGTCAGCCAGCCGCTGCCGGGCTTGTGGAACGGCGCGGCGCCGACCTCGTTCACCAAGGTCTCGGGTGATGCGTGGCTCGACGTGACCGCCGATGGCACCGTCACCGGAACCGCGCCGGACCGCCGGCAGAAGAACGCCGGAGAGATCACGGTCTCGGCCACCAGCGGCGGTACGACCTCGACGATCCTGGTCGAGGTGCCGGTCGCGGCCCCGGGCACGTCGCCGGACTTCAAGGCGGCAACCTGGAACGCCTGGAACGCGGGCAGCAAGGTCACTGACGCGACGGGCAAGAACCTCGCTGTCATCGCCGCTCGCGGTGTCGGAGTCATCGGCTTCCAGGACGGCGGCCATGCGATGGCGCAGTCCGTCGGCGCCGCCCTGGGCTGGTCCGTGCACGGAATCGGTGATCTCGGCATCGTGTCGTCGTACCCGACGACTCCCGATACGAAGACGGTCTTCCCGACCGCGTCGGCTCCGGCTGCCGCGCAGACGGTCAGCGTCGGCGGCAAGCCGGTACGGATCTGGGACGTCCACCTCGACGAGTCGAACTACGGTCCGTACGGCATCTGCTTCGACGGCGACGGTGTCGCGTCCGTGGTCGCCAAGGAGACGTCGACGGTCCGGTACGCCCAGGCGCGGGCTGTCGCCAAGGCCATGGCCACCGACCTCCGGTCGGGTACGCCGCTCGTCCTGCTCGGCGACCTGGCGTCTCCGTCCGGGAAGGACTGGACCACCGCCACGTCGGCGTCCCACTGCAAGGCGGGTGCGGTCGACTGGCCGGTTCCCGCTGTGTTCCGCGCGGCGGGCCTGCTGGACTCCTACCGGACCGCGAACCCGGACCCGAGCGCCAAGCCCGGCAACACCTGGTCGCCGGTCATCGACACCAACGCCAACGGGAAGCCGGAGCCGCAGGACCGGATCGACTACGTCGATTACACCACCTCCGGCAGCCTGGAACTGATCTCCTCCGACACCCTCTTCGTCGGCCGCCCGTCGGCGAACGACCCCTCGGCCAACTCCTGGGCCAGCGACCACGCCGCAGTAGTGACCAGCTTCCGCCTCACCACCAAATCCCACTGAGCACCAATCCTCGAAGCTCGAAGTGGGGGGCGTAGCCCGCGGCTACGCCTCCTACAGCTCGCGGCCCAGTCTCTCCAGCACCCCGGAAAGAACTCCGAGGTGCTCAAGCTGGTCACGGACAATCGCTCACGTACCGGACGAGGAAGGGTGACGGTCGGGCGGGGAGGTGGCCCGGCGGCGGGGGCCGCCTCGTAGGGTGGGGCACATGACGGAACAGCCTTCCCGCCGTCTGCTGCTGGTGCACGCGCACCCGGACGACGAGTCGATCAACAACGGCGCCACCATGGCCCGATACGCGACCCAGGGAGCGCAGGTGACGCTGGTCACCTGCACCCTGGGGGAGCGGGGCGAGGTCATTCCGCCGCGGCTGCGGCATCTGACCGGGGCCGCGCTCGGCGCGCACCGGCTGACCGAGCTGCGGGCCGCCCTGCACGAGCTGGGCGTCGCGGACGTCCGGCTGCTCGGCGGCGCAGGCCGCTACGGCGACTCCGGGATGATGGGCCTGCCCGACAACGACGACCCCGACTGCTTCTGGCAGGCCGACCTCGACCAGGCCGCCGGCCGGTTGGCCGAGATCGTCACCGAGGTACGTCCCCAGGTCCTGGTCACCTACGACGACCACGGCGGATACGGGCACCCGGACCACATCCAGGCCCACCGGGTCGCCATGCGCGCCGTCGAACTGGCCGCCGACGCAGGCTGGAGCGTCCCCAAGGTCTACTGGAACCGCATCCCGCGCTCCGTCGCCGAGGCCGCCTTCGCCCGGCTCCGGGACGAGCTGCCCGGCCTCCCCTTCGCCAAGAGCGGCTCCCTCGACGATCTGCCGGGCGTGGTGGACGACGACCGGATCACCACCGCCGTCGACGGCACCACGCACACCGCGGCCAAGGCCGCCGCGATGCGCGCCCACGCCACCCAGATCGAGGTGGCCGAGCCCTGGTTCGCGCTCTCCAACGCGCTGGCGCAGCCGCTGTTCACCACCGAGTACTACGAGTTGGTGCGCGGCCCACGGCCGGACACGCGCGAGACCGACCTGTTCGCCGGGCTCGACCCCGCGGAGGCGTCATGAGCGCGGCGGGCCGGGAACGACACGGATCGATGCTCGCCCAGCCGCTGCACCGCCCCTCCGCCGGGCGGATCGCGGCCTACGTCGGGCTGTTCGTGCTCGGTGCCGTGGTCGCGCAGGCCGGGGCGCTGGTGCAGAGCGGCTGGTTCCCGGGCGGGCTGCTGCTCGCGCTCGCGGGCACGGCCGGACTGTTCCTCGGCGGGGCGCGCGCCACCGGCACCCGCGCCGGGGCGGTCGCGCCGGCCGCCGGCTGGATCGTCGCTGTCATGCTGCTCACCGCCAGCCGCCCGGAGGGGGACTTCCTGTTCGGCGCCGGAATCGGCTCGTATCTCTTCCTGCTCGGCGGGATGGCCGTCGCTGTGATCTGCGCCACCCTTGGGCCGGGGCGGCAACCGGACGGCGGCACCGGCCGACTTGGCAAGTGACGTACCGCTTCGCCGCGCGGCGCACGTGCGGGTCCGGTGACGGTTTCCCCCGTGGTCATGGGATACGCGCCCGAGGCGGCCAGTATGGTGGTGCGCGCCGCCGAGCCTCCCCCAAACCCCCGACTCCGCTCGTGCCGGGGGACCCCCACACTGAGGTTGTCATGGGCGGTGGAGCCAACCGGGAGAACCTGCCTTGAGTCGTGAAACTGACACTCCGTCCTCCGGGCCCGACGGGCGCGGCGGAGCCGCATACCCCTCGGGGACGCCGCCGTACGGGACCCCCGTGGCAGCCGACGGCGGCGCGGACGCGGGCGGTTCGGCCAAGCGGCCGGAGGAGCGCAAGACCGAGACGACGCTGACTACCCGGATCCGGATCAACATCCCCGGGTCGCGGCCCATTCCGCCGGTCGTCGTGCGTACGCCCGTTGCGGACGCCGAGGGCCCCGACGAGGGTCCTGGCGCCGACGCGCAACCGACTCCGGCCCAGCCGTCCACCGGCGTCGGCGAGGCCCCGGCCGAACCCGCGGCCGCGCAGAAGGAGAAGACGAGCGACTGGTTCGCCCCCCGTAAGTCCGGCCCGGCCAAGGGCGGTCCGGGCAGCGGCGGCACCAACGGGGCCTCGGCGCCCGGCGGTTCGGCCGGCGGCGGGGCGGCCAGTGGCGGTTCAGCCACCGGTGGGTCGGCCCCGGGCGCGCCCGGCGCGCGGCCCGGTGGTGGCGCCCGGCCCGGTGGAATCGTCGGCGCGATGGGCGTATCGGGTGGCGCCAGGACCGGTGGCGGCGGCACCAACGGGGCGGGGCTGCCCGGCGCCTTGGACCTGCGGGTCACCGAACTGCTGGACGGACCGGCGGACCCCGCTCGGGCCCGGGTGCCGCGGCCGGCCAGGGTCCGTGCCCTGCCGGGCCCTG
>NZ_JBSGBN010000067.1:0-51721 GCF_053601275.1 Streptomyces sp. NPDC004752
GCCGGGGAGCGTGGACCCCGAGGCCGCCCGGCGCGCCGCGATCCAGGCGCGGGCCGCGGGCGGCCACCCGCGGCCCGGTACGGATGGTGTGGACGGTACGGACGGGGCCGGGACCACCGGGGCGCTGGGTGGGACCCCCGGAACCCCCGGGGCGCCGGGCCGTCCGGCGTTGGAGAGCGGCGGGGACATCCGCGCCGCCCGCGCGGGGGCGATCGCCGCCTACCGGGCGGGTACCCGCGCCGCCGCCCGGGTGCAGGAGGCGCAGCAGAACGGGCGGGCCGCGCCGTCCGGCGTCCGGCCGCCCGACGAGGGCGACCCCGGCGCCGCCACCCGGACAGGCGACTTCGCTCCGGCGTCCTACGCCCCGGGCCAGGGCCCGGACCAACGCCCCGGCGGCACGCCCCCCGGTCAGATAGCCGACCCCTACGGCGTGCGCGTCACCCCCTGGCACGGAGCGTCCCGCCGGAGCGCTCCGGGCGAGGACCGGCAGCGGGCGGCGCTCCCGCCGGGCGGCGCCACCCGCGCGACCCCGGACGCCCCCGAGGCTCAGGGCGGCCCGGCCCCCGCCCTACCGCCCGCCACCGCTGAGGACGGCCGTTCGCTCCCCGCCGTCGGCGTGCCCCCGCAGAACGGTCGTGCGCCGGTGCCCTCCGCCGGTGTGCCGTCCGCCGCCGACTCCCCGCCGCCGGCCCGCTGGGGCGAGTCGGCCGCCGGAGCCCCCGTCCGGCGGGGCCCCGCCACCGCGCTCGCCGCGGAGCGGGCACGGCAGGTGCGGATGACCGTGGTGGGACCGGTGACCGAGCGCTGGGCACCCGAGCAGGCCGGACCGGTGCACGAGAACTGGCAGTTGGCCGCCCCGATCGGTCCCGCCACCGACCTGTGGGCGCTCGGCGCGCTGCTGTTCAGAGCCGTACAGGGACACGCGCCGTACCCGGAGGAGTCGACGGCCGAACTGGTCCAGTTGGTGTGCGCGGAGCCGCCCGCCTTCGCCGAGGAGTGCGGGCCGCTGCGCCCGGTCGTCGAGTCGCTGCTGCGTCAGGACCCCACCGAGCGGCCTGACTTCGAGGAGCTGCGCGGCTGGCTGCGCTCCCTGGTGCGGTCCGCACCGGAGGCGGACGCCGGCACGCATGTGGTCGCCACGCCGCCCGCCGACCCGAAGCGGCTGCCGATCGTGCGGCGCCGCGGCGAACTGGTGCGCAGACGGCGTGCCGGACTGCCCGCGACCAGCGCGCACGGGCGGCACAAGCGGACCCGGCAGGAGACCGGCTCCCCGCGCCGCCTGGGCCGCACCCTGCTCCTGCTGATCCTGCTCCTGCTGGTGGGCGCGATCGCGTACGCGATGCTGTTCATGCCGAAGTCGGACAGTACCGACGCGGCGGGCGGCGAGCGGACCGGGGCCGCCGGCCAGGCGAGCCGGGCGCCCGCGCCCTCGGACGGAGCGAGCACCAAGCCCTCGACGGGCACGTCCGAGGAGTCCTCGTCGGCGCCCTCCACCGAGACGCAGACCACCGAAGGACCCTCCGTCGCCGACGGCTTCACCCTGCGCAAGGACCCCGAGGGCTTTGGGATCGCCGTCGCCGACGGCTGGGACCGCACACCCCGCAACGGCCTCGGTCAGGTGCTCTACACGCACGGCGACTTCCAGCTCATCGTCGTACCGGGGCGGGACAGCGCGGCCAAGTACGGCAGCGACCCGATGGTGTACCAGCGGGACAAGGAGAGCGAGTTGCAGCCCTACCGCGACTCCAGTTGGGCCACCGCCACCGGACTGCGGACCACCGAGGTGGGCGGGCGGACCATGGCGGAGGGGCAGTTCACCTGGACCGACGACCAGGGGCGCGACCTGTTCGTACGCAACATCGCGATGCTCCTCGACGGCCGCTACCACGTGGTGCAGGTGCGCGGCCCGGAGGCCGAACGGGACGAGGTGACACGGCTGTACGAGCAGGCGTCGCAGTCGTACCGGTTCACCCGCTGACGCCCCTGAGCGTTCGGTTCCCGTCGGTCGGCTGAAGCGAAAACCGTCACAGTGCGGTCTCCTTGGCACCCCTCCGGTTCCATGAACGACTTCCGGTCCCTAGTCTGACCCTGTCAAGACCATTGCGGGGCAACGTGAATCAGATGCAGGGTCGGCTCATAGCGGGCCGCTACCGGCTCGTCGACGCCATCGGCAGCGGGGGCATGGGCCGGGTGTGGCGCGCGCACGACGAGGTGCTGCACCGGTCGGTCGCCATCAAGGAGTTGACCGCCGCGCTGTATGTGTCCGACAGCGACCAGGCCGTGCTGCTCGCCCGCACCCGGGCCGAGGCCCGCGCGGCGGCCCGGATCAACCACTCCGCCGTGGTCACCGTGCACGATGTGCTGGAGCACGACGGCCGTCCGTGGATCGTGATGGAGCTGGTCGAGGGCAGCTCGCTGGCCGACGCGGTCAAGGAGCGGGGCCGGGTCGAGCCGCAGGAGGCCGCGCGCATCGGGCTGTGGGTGCTGCGGGCGCTGCGCGCCGCGCACGCCGCCGGTGTTCTGCACCGCGACGTCAAGCCGGGCAATGTGCTGCTCGGGCGGGACAGCCGGGTCCTGCTCACCGACTTCGGCATCGCCCAGATAGAGGGCGATTCCACCATCACCCGCACCGGAGAGGTCGTCGGCTCGGTCGACTATCTCGCTCCGGAACGGGTGCGCGGCCACGACCCGGGCCCCTCCTCCGACCTGTGGGCGCTGGGCGCGACGTTGTACACGGCGGTGGAGGGCCGGTCACCGTTCCGGCGTACCTCACCGCTCAGCACCATGCAGGCGGTCGTCGAGGACGAGGCCGACGAGCCCCGTTCCGCCGGTCCGCTCGGCCCCGTCATCACCGCCCTGCTGCGCAAGGACCCCGAGGACCGGCCGGACGCCGCGGTGGCCGAGCAGTTGCTGGCGGAGGCGGCGGAGGGACGGCGGCCCGGCGCCGCGCAGGCGTATGTGCCGACGCGGAACGTGGCGTCCCGCCCGGCGGAGCAGACCGAGTACGGCTCCGCCACCGGCGCCCCGCACGGCTCCGCCACCGGCGCCCCGCACGGGACGGTCCCGGCGACCCCGTACGGGACGGCTCCCGCGACCCCGCATGGGACGGCCCCGGCAACCCCGCACGGCACGGTGCCGACGGCTCTGGCGCCGGCCGTGCCGCCCGCCCACCCCCGACGGCGCCGCCTGCGCACCTTCGCGCTCGTGGTCGCGGCGGCCGCCGTCGTGGGCGGTGCCGCGGCGGTGGCGCTTCAGGAGCTGGGCACCGGACGGCAGAACGACGACGCGGCCGTTATCACGCCCGACCCCAGGGACTCGTCCGGCCCCACGCACTCGGCCGATCCCACGGACTCGGCGGACCCCACCGCAACGCCCACCGAAGACGCGACCGTCCCCGCCGACTGGCAGACCGTCAACGACCCGCTGGGCTTCACCCTGTCCCTGCCCAAGGGCTGGAAGCGGCAGGTGTACGGCGTACAGGGCGACCTCAAGCAGGTCGACTACACGCCCGACGGCGGCAAGCACTTCGTCCGCATCTCCATCGACGGCTCACCGGACTTCGCCGACCCGTACGAGCACCAGCAGGACCTGGAACAGCAGTTGCAGCGGCTGATCGACTACGACCGCGTGAAGATGGTGGAGAACACCTACCGCGACCGCCAGGGCGCGTTGTGGGAGTACACCTGGACCGCGCTGAAGAAGGATCCGCCGTACGTCGCCGGGCCGCGCCGCGCCATCGAGGAGACGTATATCGGCCGCAACGGCGCCGAGTACGCGATCTACATGTCGTCGCCCGCCGAGGACTGGACGACCACGAGCCGGCAGTTCACCTGGGTGCTGCAGAGCTGGCAGTCGCCCGAGAACTGACACGCTTGGCCGGTCGGCGCCCCGGAAGCAGAGCGTCCGGTGCGGCATGATGGGCCCCATGGCGACCGAGGGGGACGACTTCCGTGTGATCGCGGGCCGTTACCGCCTGGAGGCCCGGCTCGGGCGCGGCGGGATGGGCGTCGTATGGCGGGCGGCCGACCAGTTGCTGGGGCGCCGGGTGGCGGTCAAGGAACTCGCCCAGGACGACTCCCTCCCGGACGACGACGCCCGGTTGCACCGTGACCGCACGCTGCGCGAGGCCCGCGCGGTGGCCCAACTGCACCATCCGCACATCATCGTGGTGCACGACGTCGTGGAGCACGACGAACGCTCCTGCATCGTCATGGAGTTGATCGACGGCGGCTCGCTCGCCGACCGGATCGCGGAGCGCGGACCGGTCGACGCCGCCGAGGCCGCCCGCATCGGTATCGCCCTGCTCGGCGCGCTGCGCACCGCGCACGCGGCCGGTGTCCTGCACCGCGACATCAAGCCCGCCAACGTCCTGATCGAGTCGGGCACCGACCGGGTCGTCCTCACCGACTTCGGTATCGCGCAGGTCGCGGGCGCCAGCACGCTCACCGAGACCGGCGCGTTCGTCGGCTCGCCCGAATACACCGCGCCCGAGCGGATGTCCGGGACCCGGACCGGGCCCGCGTCGGATCTGTGGTCGCTCGGCGCGCTGCTGTGCACGGCACTCAGCGGCGAGTCGCCGTTCCGGCGCGACTCGCTCGGCGGCATCCTGCACGCCGTCGTCGCCGCCGAGATCCGGCCCCCCGCCCAGGCCGAGCCGCTGCTGCCGGTCATCCGGGGCCTGTTGGAGCGTGATCCGGACCGGCGGCTGGGGGCGGCCGAGGCGGAGCGGCTGCTGGGCGCGTTCCTGGAGACGGGCCGTACGCCGCAGCCGGCCGGTGTGGTGTCGCGGCCGGTCGCCCCGTACTCGCCGACCCAGCGGGACGTGCCGAGGCCCGCGCCGGCCGGCCGGCAGCCGTTACGGCCGTCCCGGCGGGGCGTACTGGTGGCGGCGCTGCTGGTCGCGGCGATGGCCGGGGCGGGCATCTCGGCGGCGGCGCTGCTGATCAACCGCGCCGGGCACGGCGGCGGCGCACCCACGAGTCCGGCACCGGGCAGGTCGGCGAGTCCGGCACCGGGTACGTCGGCGAGTGCGGCGCCCGCCACATCGGCGAGTGCGGCGCCCGCCACATCGGCGAGCGCGGCGCCCGCCACATCGGCGAGCGCGGCGCCCGGCGCGTCGGGGAGCGAGGCCCGTTCGCCCACCGCGCCCACCGCCCCCAGCACGGCCTCCGGCGCCCGACCGGCACCCTCGGGCTATCGCACCGCCCGGGACCCGGCGGGCTTCTCCCTCGCCGTGCCCGAGGGCTTCACCCGCGAGCCGCAGGGCGAGCGGGTCTTCTATCTGTCGCAGGGGGAGACCTTCCGGCTCGGCATCAAGGTCACCGCACCCGGACCGGGCGGCCCGCTCGGGGTGATGCGCCGGGCTGCGGCCGAGGGACCGCGCACCAACCCCGGGTACCACGACGGCCGGGTCACCGAGGCCACGCACCGCGGTCGGCCGGCCGCGCTCTGGGAGTTCAGCTGGAGCGGCTTCAGCGCGGTGGAGGGACCCCGGCACACCTACGACCTGTGCTGGGAGGAGAACGGGCGGCTGTACGACGTGTGGGTGTCGGCGCCGGTGGGGCAGGTCCGGGAGGCCCGGGAGTACTTCGACGTGGCGCTCGACACGTTCGTACGGGGCTGACGAGGCGCCCCGCCTTGTACGTGGTTTTCGATATGCCGACGATATGTGCCGACTCCTAGCCTCGGAGTATGCGCGTATTGATCGGCATCGCATGACGTAGTCATGTACGGCCGCATAACCGGATGTATCAAGAGGATTCCGCAACCGTGCAGCCCGACGGCCTCCATAAGAAACCCTTCCAAGAATTCACAATTAGGGCATTTTCCAGTGAGTGAACCCATTCAGAACCTTGCGGACGCGCGGCAGCAGGTCGAGGCCGAGGAGCGCGCCGGAACTTTGGACACGGTGGAGACCGGGCAGGGTGGCGCCGACCGCCGGGACACCGGCTCCGGTACCTGGCGCGCGGGCATCCGTCGGGCGATCCGTCGCGCGATCCGCATCGGCTCCCGGCCGGGGCCGTGGAAGCGCGGCCCGGTGCTCGCGGCGCTGGCGCTGCTGCTGGGCCTGCTCATGCTGCTGCACGCGCAGCTCACGAACCGTGGGGGCCTCGGCAGCCTGGTGGAGACCTTCCTGCCATGGTTCGGCCTGTTCGTTCCGGTGCTGCTGGCCGGGGCGCTGTGGCGCCGCTCCGCCTCCGCGGTGGTCGCGCTGCTGCTGCCGGTCGTAGTGTGGCTGAGCCTCTTCGGCGGGCTGCTCGGCGACAAGTCCCACTCGGGCAGCGACCTCACCGTGGCCAGCCACAACGTCGACGCCGACAACCCCGACCCGGTCGGCACCGCCCGCGACCTGGCCGGCTCCAAGGCGGACGTGCTGGCGCTGGAGGAGATCACCCCGCAGGCCAAGCCGCTGTACGAGAAGGAGCTGGCGAAGACGTACCCGTACCACACGGTGCAGGGCACGGTCGGGCTGTGGAGCAGGCTGCCGCTGTCGGACACCCGGCCGGTCGACACCAAGATGGATTACGGGCCGCTGGGGGACACCAAGCCGGTCGACAGCAGGATGGCCTACAACCGGGCGCTGCGCACCACGGTGGCCACGGACCAGGGGCCGCTGGCGGTGTATGTGGCCCACCTGGGGTCCGTACGCGTGTTCCCCAGGAACGGCTTCTGGACGGACAGCCGGGACCGCGGCGCGCAGGCGCTCGCCGAGGCCGTCGCCGCCGAGCGGAACGAGCGGGTGGTGCTGCTCGGCGACCTGAACGGCACCGTGGACGACCGGGCGTTCGCCGGCCTCACCTCGCAGCTGCACTCGGCCCAGGAGGAGGCCGGGGACGGCTTCGGCTTCAGCTGGCCGGCGAAGTTCCCGGTGGCTCGGATCGACCAGATCCTGGTCAGGGGCGTGGAGTCGGCGAGTTCGTGGGTGCTGCCGGCCACCGGCAGCGACCACCTGCCGGTGGCGGCCGGAATCAGCTGGTGAACACCGCGTAAGAAGGCTCCGATTCCGTCCCGGGATCCGGGAGTACGCACCGCGGGCGTGATGGTCGGAAACGCTGTTACTGACGGGTACCCAAAGTTTCCGCCCCGGAATACCCTGCGGCTCATGACCGACTCGCAGGCCCAGGAACAGGCTCCGGCACACACCACGGATATGACCGGCACCGGCACCAACCCCCTCGCCCCCGCTCCCGAGGGCGCGCGGACCGCCGCCGATGTGGTCACACCGGAGCTGGTCGCCCAGCTCACCAAGGGCGTCATCGGCTCCGGCCGCACCGCCAACCACACGCCGTTCACCGGACAGAAGCTGGCCGACCTGCCGGAGTCCACGCCCGAGGACGTACGCACGGCATTTGAGGCCGCCCGCGCCGTCCAGCCCGTATGGGAGCGGACGCCGGTGCGGCAGCGGGCCGCCGTGCTGTTGCGCTTCCACGACCTGGTGCTCGAACGGCAGGCCGAGGTGCTCGATCTGATCCAGCTGGAGACCGGCAAGGCGCGGCTGCACGCCCACGAGGAGGTCCAGGCCGTCGCCGTCGCCGCCCGCCACTACGGCCGCACGGCGCCCGCCCGGCTCAGGCCCAAGCGGCACACGGGCGCGGTGCCCACCCTCACCAAGGTCACCGAACTGCGCCACCCGCGCGGGGTCGTGGGCCAGATCGCCCCCTGGAACTACCCCCTGGAGCTGTCCGTCGGCGACGCGCTGCCCGCCTTCGTCGCCGGCAACGCGGTCGTGATGAAGCCGGACACCGAGACCTGCCTCACCGCCCTGTGGGCGCGCGATCTGCTCATCGAGGCCGGGCTGCCCGCCGGTGTCTTCCAGGTGGTCCTCGGCGACGGCCCGGTCATCGGCCCCGAGGTCGTCAAGCACGCCGATTATGTCTCCTTCACCGGCTCCACCCGCACCGGGCGCGAGGTGGCGCGAAGCGCCGCCGCCCGGCTGGTCGGCGTCTCCCTCGAACTCGGCGGCAAGAACGCCATGCTGGTGCTCGCCGACGCCGACATCGAGAAGGCCGCGGCCGGCGCCGTCCGCGCCTGCTTCTCCTCCGCCGGCCAACTCTGCGTCTCCATCGAGCGGTTGTACGTCCATGAGTCGATCGCCGATGCCTTCCTCGATCGGTTCGCCGCCCGCACCAGGGCCATGCGGCTCGGTGGGTCCCTCGCCTACGGCGCCGACATGGGGTCGCTCGTCGGGGAACGCCAGCTGGAGACCGTACGACGGCATGTGACGGAGGCCGTCGCCAAGGGCGCGAAGGTGATCGCCGGTGGTGTGGCCCGCCCGGACATCGGCCCGTACTTCTTCGAACCCACCATCCTCGACGGCGTCGAGGCGCCCATGGCCGTCTGCACCGAGGAGACCTTCGGGCCGGTCGTGTCGATCTACCGCTTCAGGACCGAGGACGAGGCGGTCGAGCAGGCCAACTCCACGCCCTACGGCCTCAATTCATCGGTGTGGACGCGGGACGGCCGACGCGGCCGGGCCGTCGCCGCGCGCCTGCGCACGGGCACGGTCAACGTCAACGAGGGCTATGCGCCCGCGTACGGCAGCGTCCAGTCCCCGATGGGCGGCATGAAGGACTCCGGCCTCGGCCGTCGGCACGGCTCCGAGGGCATCCTCAAGTACACCGAGGCCCAGACGGTGGCCCAGCAGAGGCTGCTCCCGATGGCTCCCTCGCTGGGGATGGACGACGAGAAATACGCCCGGTTCATGAGCCGGAGCCTGCGGCTCATGAAGGCTTTCCGGTTCCGTTAGCCGACCTGTCGTCAAGGGGCGCGGGGAACTGCGCGACCAGCCACGGACGGCCCGCACGCACCACTCGATGAGGAGACCCCGTGCCCCAGGACCTTGAGCCCCAGGACTTCGTCCCCCAGGACCTTGAGCCCAGGGGCCTCGTGCCCCAGGACACGACGGGCGCCTACGCCTACGCCTACGACTATGACGTCATCGTCGTCGGTTCCGGCTTCGGCGGTTCGGTGACCGCCCTGCGCCTGACCGAGAAGGGGTACCGCGTAGGCGTCCTCGAAGCCGGCCGCCGCTTCACCCGCGAAACGCTCCCCAAGAACTCCTGGGACCTCAAGAGGTACCTCTGGGCGCCCAAGTTGGGCATGTACGGCATCCAGCGCATCCACCTGCTCGGCAAGGTCATGGTCCTCGCCGGCGCGGGCGTGGGCGGCGGCTCGCTGAACTACGCCAACACCCTCTATGTGCCGCCGAAGACCTTCTTCGACGACCCGCAGTGGAAGCACATCACCGACTGGCAGGAGGAGTTGAGGCCGTACTACGACCAGGCGCGGCGCATGCTCGGCGTGCGGCTCAACCCGACCATGACCCCCTCCGACGTGCACCTCAAGGCCGCGGCGCAGCGGATGGGCGTGGCGAACACCTTCCAGCCGGCCCCGGTCGGAGTGTTCTTCGGCGACGGCCAGGACGCGGACGGGCAGGCGAAGGCACGCCCGGGGGAGCAGGTGGCGGACCCCTACTTCGGCGGCGTGGGACCGGCCCGCCGGGCCTGCACCGAGTGCGGCGAGTGCATGACGGGCTGCCGGCACGGGGCGAAGAACACCCTCAACGAGAACTACCTCCACCTCGCCGAGCGGGCCGGCGCGGTGGTGCACCCCATGACGACGGTGGTGTCCGTCACCGACGACTCGCGGGGCGGTTACGCGGTGGCCACCCTGCCGACCGACGACCGCAGGAAGGGCGAGGGCCGGACCTTCACGGCCCACCGGGTGGTGCTGGCCGCCGGCACCTATGGCACCCAGACCCTGCTGCACCGCATGAAGGCGAACGGGCAACTGCCGTATGTATCAGACCGGTTGGGCGAACTGACCCGCACCAACTCCGAGGCGCTGGTGGGCGCGCAGACCGACGACCGCCGCTACCGCAAGGCGCACGGCACCGCGAAGGCAGACTTCACCCAGGGCGTGGCGATCACCTCCTCGATCCACCCGGACGCCGACACCCATATCGAGCCGGTCCGCTACGGCAAGGGCTCGAACTCGATGGGTGGCCTGTCGATCCTCCAGGTCCCCTACGTCGAGGGCTCCTCGCGCGTGTCGGCCTGGCTGGCCAACGCCGCCCGGCACCCTTGGCAGGTGGCCCGTTCCCTGTCCAACCGGCGCTGGTCGGAGCGGACCATCATCGGCCTGGTGATGCAGTCCCTGGACAACTCCCTGACGACGTACCTGAAACCGGCCGGCGTCGGCAAGGGGCTGCTCACCGCCCGGCAGGGGCACGGCGCGCCCAACCCCCAGCAGATCAAGGCGGCTTCGGAGGCGGCGTCCGCGCTCGCTCAGGAGATCAACGGCTTCCCGGGCAGCAACATGGGCGAGCTGTTGGGCACCCCGCTCACCGCCCACTTCCTCGGCGGCTGCCCGATCGGCGACTCGCGCGAGACGGGTGTGATCGACCCGTATCACCGGCTGTACGGACACCCCGGCATCTCGGTGGTGGACGGCGCG
Organism: Streptomyces sp. NPDC004752; assembly: GCF_053601275.1. Lineage (NCBI taxonomy): Bacteria > Bacillati > Actinomycetota > Actinomycetes > Kitasatosporales > Streptomycetaceae > Streptomyces > Streptomyces sp. NPDC004752. The sequence goes on from NZ_JBSGBN010000067.1 coordinate 10,456, forward strand.
GCGGTATCGGCGAACCTGGGTGTCAACCCGTCCCTCACCATCACCGCGCAGGCCGAGCGGGCGATGTCGTACTGGCCCAACCAGGGCGAGGCGGATCGGCGTCCGGCGCAGGGGGCGGCCTACGAGCGGCTGAAGCCGGTGGAGCCGCGCAGCCCCGCGGTACCCGCGGACGCCTTCGGCGCCCTGCGCCTGCCCTTCCTGGGGATGCCGACGGTGCCGCCCAAACCGTAGGCCGACCGCCGACCGCCGACCGCCGACCGCTGGCAGACGGCAGACGGCAGACGACGGCGACGAGGGCGAAGTCGGTGAGGACGGTGAGGACGGTGAGGATGGTGAGGACGACAAAGACGAAAGAGAGGGACCTGCGCCCCCCTCCGAGCGCAGCTCCCTCTCTTTCGTGGTCTCTCCCGCGTCGGCCTTACGCGTTCGCGCGGGACTTGCGCCGACGCACCGCGAACACCGCACCCGCACCGGCGACGACGGCGATGCCGCCGACGAGGCCGATCACGGGCAGCGCGGAGTTGGAGCCGGTGTCGGCGAGATTGCCGGTCGGTACGGAGGAGAGATCGCCCTGCGGCTTCTTCACCGAGCCCTTACCGCCCTTGCCGCCCTTGTCGCTCGGGGTGGCGGAACCCGGGTCGGGGTTCGGGGAACCGGCCTTCAGAACCTTGAAGTCGTACATCGCCCAGCCCTCGGCGATGCAGGACTGGCCGTCGACGTTGTCCAAGTAGGCGCCGGAGCCGAAGGAGTAGGCGTCGCCCACGGGGGCCTTGGCGTCGATGCTCACGCGCAGGTCGATCGACTTGCTGGCGCCGGCCTTCAACTGCCGTGCGCGGAAGAAGACGTCACCGGCCCAGTCCTTGTCGCCGATGCGGTCCCAGGAGCCGTCCGTGGGGTTCTTGAACTCCAGGTCGACGTACGGGCTCAGGTACTTCGCCTCGTCGTCGAACTCGTAGTTCTCGATCTCGGCGTAGAAGTAGACGTCCTCGACATCGGTCTTGGAGTCGTTCGTGACGACCAGCTGGAACTGGTGGAAACCGTCACCCGCGACGATCTTGCCCGGCAGGCCCTTGATGTCCGCGGCCACCTTGGCTTCGCCGTAGTTGCCGTCGAGGTCCTCGCAGTACGGCGCGTCGGGGTCCGAAGGGGTCTCGGTCGGCCCGGCCGAGTCGGAGGGCTCGGGCGAGGTCGACTGGCTCGCGCTGTCGCTCGGGTCGGGAGTGTCGCTCGGCGACGTGCTCTCGCTCGGCTGGGCGGTGTCGGACGGCAGCACCGTGTCGGACGGCGAGGCGGAGTCGCTCGGCGCCTCGTCGGTGGGCTCGGTCGTCACGCTCTCGCTGGGCGCCGGCGATGTCGACTCGTCCGCGAACGCGGCGGGCGCGGACAGCAGGGCGAGCGGGGCTATGACGGCCGTCGCGGCCGCCGCCGCCATGGCACGGCGAAGATTCATGAAGACCTCGGGGAGTCAGGTGCCGCGGCGGGCGGCACCTTGTGGGTAGCGGGCTCTCCGCGTGTGGGGCGCGGGTGGTGTCCTTGTGTTGTGCCAGCGTCGCTGGGTTTTGGTGAACTTTTTGATCTCGTCGGTGTCAGCAGGTTTGATCAGCGAGATCGGCCAAAGGTTGCACCCGCTCTCACAGAATTCTTATGTGTGCTGAGTCACACCTCGCCTGCGCACCCCACCCGGGCCTCCCGGCCGTCGGCGAGGTCCGCAACGGGCCGTAGCGCCGGGGGGTTGCGCCGCTTGTCCTTCCGTCAGCCCTGCGCCCCTCGTGCCCTCGGTCGGCGCCCCGGCGCCCCGGCGCACCCGGGGTGTGCGCATGGTCTCGACCGCCGGCAGACGGGCCGCCGTGCACCGCAATGCGGTTGTCGGTTCAGGGACTTGGGGGAGCTTGGGGGACGTACGTGAGCTTGGGGGGTGCCCCGCGTTGTGCTGGGCGGACGCGGCCTCGGCGACCGTTTGGTCCAGCCCTTGCTTGGTCCAGCCCTTGCGCATTCTTCGCGCATTCTTCGCTGTTTTCCGCCGGTCGGCCCCGGGCGTCCCCGGAGCCGACCGGTTTCTCTTGGGTGACCGGGCTGCTGTCCCCTGCAGTCCGGTCACTTCCCTGGAGCGAGGTCCCACGGCGCACGGCACGATCCGTACGCCTCATCGCTCCAGCGAGCCACGCGTGGTGTTGCGGGCCCGCCCCTGGCTGGCACGGGCACCGGGACCAACGAAGCGGTGCGCGGGGCGGTCACGCTCCGTACGAGTGAGAGGGCGACCGAACTCAGATGCGACCCCGGCACAGTTCGAGGAGCGTCATGGCGAGCGCGGTACCGGGCTTGCCCAATTCCTCCCGGTAGCGGCCGAGGATCTCCATCTCCCGGGAGAGGTTCACACGCCGTCCGCCAGAGGCGATCCGTGCTTCCTGGATCACGGTGGACACGGCCATGCGTTCCTGGACGAGCCCGATGATCCGGTCGTCGAGCGCGTCGATGCGCTCGCGGGCGTCGGTGATGGTGTCGGCGGCCTCGGCGGTGCGGGCACCGGTCTTCTCGGTGGTGGCGGTCATGTCGGGGCTCCTTGTCGGTGTACCCAGGACCGGCAGGCTCCGGAAACGCCAGGCGCCCCGGACCTTGTCGGCCCGGGGCGCCTGGGAAGTCGCTTGTCAGTTGCTCAAGCAGCACGACCATGGCAGCCGGTGGGCCGGATGCCATAGGTAAAGACGAAGGTCGAGTGCGCGAGCATGTGTGCAGTATGCCACGGCACGGTCGACGCCCGCCGGGCCGGGCACCGGGGACCCGTCGGGCCGGGCACCGGGGACCCGTCGGGCCGGGCACCCGTCGGGCCGGGCACCCGCCGCCCGCCGGGCCCGGGGGGCCGACGGGCCTAGCCCAGCCCGGTTCAGCCCAGCCCAGCCCGGCCCGGGGCGTGGCATTGCGGGCCGGGCCGGGCCGGGGCGGCCCGTGGCCGTGGGACCCCTCGTACGCGGCGAGGGGTCCCACGGCCACCCCGTTAGAATCGGTAACCACAGACCCCCGCCCGACCCGCCGGAAGGCACCCCGTGTCATCAGCGACTCCCGCTGCCGCCACCCCCGACACCGTCCTGGTCGTCGACTTCGGCGCGCAGTACGCCCAGCTCATCGCCCGTCGTGTCCGCGAGGCGCGGGTCTACAGCGAGATCGTGCCGAGCACCCTGCCGGTCGCCGAGATCCTCGCCAGGAACCCCGCGGCGATCATCCTCTCCGGCGGCCCCTCGTCGGTGTACGAGGAGGGCGCCCCGACCGTGGACCGCGCGCTGTTCGAGGCGGGCGTCCCCGTGCTCGGCATGTGCTACGGCTTCCAGCTGATGGCCCAGACCCTCGGCGGCACGGTGGACAACACCGGCGCCCGCGAATACGGCCGTACCGACCTGCATGTCTCCAGGCCGTCCTCCACCCTGTTCGAGGGCACCCCGGCCGAGCAGGCCGTGTGGATGTCGCACGGCGACGCCTGCTCCGCCGCCCCGGCGGGCTTCTCGGTCACGGCTTCCACGGACGTTGTCCCGGTCGCCGCCTTCGAGAACGACGAGAAGCGGCTGTACGGCGTCCAGCACCACCCCGAGGTGATGCACTCCACGTACGGCCAGCAGGTGCTGGAGCACTTCCTGTACCGCGGCGCGGGCCTCACTCCCTCCTGGACCACCGGCAATGTGATCGAGGAGCAGATCGCCGCGATCCGCGAGCAGGTCGGCGACAAGCGCGCGATCTGCGGCCTGTCCGGCGGTGTGGACTCCGCGGTGGCCGCCGCGCTCGTCCAGCGGGCCATCGGCCCCCAGCTGACCTGCGTGTACGTCGACCACGGCCTGATGCGCAAGGGCGAGACCGAGCAGGTCGAGAAGGACTTCGTGGCCGCCACCGGCGTCCAGCTCAAGGTCGTCGACGCCGAGGAGCGCTTCCTCACCGCCCTCAAGGGGGTCGCGGACCCCGAGCAGAAGCGGAAGATCATCGGCCGTGAGTTCATCCGGGTCTTCGAGCAGGCCCAGGCGGAGATCATCGCCGACGAGGGCCCGGCCGTGGAGTTCCTGGTGCAGGGCACCCTCTACCCGGACGTGGTCGAGTCCGGTGGCGGCACCGGCACCGCCAACATCAAGTCCCACCACAACGTCGGCGGTCTCCCCGAGGACCTGGAGTTCCGGCTCATCGAGCCGCTGCGCAAGCTGTTCAAGGACGAGGTCCGGATGGTCGGCCAGGAGCTGGGCCTGCCCGCGGAGATCGTCCAGCGCCAGCCCTTCCCGGGCCCCGGCCTCGGAATCCGCATCGTCGGCGAGGTCACCAAGGAGCGCCTCGACCTGCTCCGCGAGGCCGACGCCATCGCCCGCGAGGAGCTGACCGCGGCCGGCCTCGACCGTGACATCTGGCAGTGCCCGGTGGTGCTGCTTGCGGACGTCCGCAGCGTCGGTGTCCAGGGCGACGGCCGCACCTACGGCCACCCGATCGTGCTGCGGCCGGTCTCCTCCGAGGACGCCATGACCGCCGACTGGTCGCGGCTGCCGTACGACGTCCTCGCGAGGATCTCGACCCGCATCACCAACGAGGTCCGCGACGTCAACCGCGTCGTGCTCGACGTGACCTCGAAGCCGCCGGGCACCATCGAGTGGGAGTGAGCCCCGAGCGGCGCTGCCGAAGTCCGCTGGGGCGGGGGCAGCGCCCGCTGGGGCGCGGGGAACTGCGCGACCGGCCACGACGGACCCGCAGCTGACCAATGGCACGGCCGGGCCTATCCAGCGGAGCAGCAGCTGACCGACGGCGCGGCGCGGCCGGTCCAGCGGAGCGTTCAGCGTCTGAGCGTGCGCAGGGGTCGGCCGGGCTGCCAGATCTCGGTGACCAGATACGCGTCGTCCTCGATGTACGTCCGTACGACCTCGGTCAGCTCGGCGCGGAACAGGTGGAACGGCTGCGGCGGTGCCACCTCTCTCACGTAAGCCCCCTTCAGGTCCGGGTCCTCGGTCTCGACCGCGCGTCCGCCGACCCGGATGTCGCCGCCGCCCAGGTCCGTGCCCGAGCCGGGGTTCGCCTGGAGCGTGAAGCGCGGGTCGCGCCGCAGGTCGAGGACCTTGAGCGAGTGCGGCATCATGCCGAGCCACAGCTCGCCGTCGAGGAAGCGGACCTCCAGGCCGCTGGTGCGCGGGGAGCCGTCCTTGCGCAGCGTGGCGAGGACGTGATGGCGGTACGCGCCGAAGCGCCGCTCGGCGATCTCGGCGAGTTCGGGTGCGGTGGCGATGAGGGCTGCCCAGTTCATGGGCCCACTCTCGCGGCGATACCCGACATCTGCTGTCGGGTTTTGCTGGCGGCCGGGCGGCCGGTCCTGCTCGGTTGGCCCCCAGCCAGCCCTCAGCCTGCCCTCAGCTGGTCCTCGGCCAGTGCTCAATTGGCCCGGATCATCCGAACTGGACCCGCCCGGATCGCCCGGCCGGGCCGTACTAGTGCCCCGGCAGGCAACGTTTGCCCGTTGAGGAGCGGCGTCGTGGGGGTCTCCCCTGCTCAAGCGGAGCCGAGAGCTTGGGGGAGCGTGCCGGGCGTCGTGACGGGGCGAACGTTGCCTGTTGGGGCACTAGAACCCGCGCAGCACGGCCGCCTTCGTCCGGGTGAACTCCTCGTCCGTGAGCACGCCGTCCCGGTGCAGTTCGGCCAACTCGCGCAGCCGGCGCAGCAGTACGTCGTGGTGGTCGGCCGACGGGGGCACCGCGGCCACCGGCCGCGGCCGGTCGGCGCACTCGATGCCGGCCCGGGCCAAGGGATGCGGCAGCCGGGCGGCCACCGCGGCCGCCACGAGCGCGGTGAGCAGATCGCGGCGGGCGCTGCCCCACAGTTCGAGGGTGTACGGGTCACGCTCCGGCGGCAGTTGGGAGTACACCGTCTCGCGGGTCACGAAGCGCAGGAAGCCGTCCTCGTGGCCGGAGTTGGGCAGCCAGTCCACCTGGAGCAGGTCACCGACGCCGATCATCCGGGGCCCGGTGGCCCGCTTGACCCGGTCGGAGGTGTCGGCCCAGTCGATGCGCACCTGGCTGCCGTCGAAGGAGACCGTCCCGTCGGAGGAGCGCACCGAGACCGGCACCGGCGGCCCGGGCAACAGATAGGCGTCGGCGGGCTCCTGGGGGATCTGGTCGAGCAGCAGCGCGTGCCGGATCTCCTCGGCGAGGTACTCGGCGGCCCCGGAGTTGTTTGCGTCCACGGTCAGCCGGTACGGGTCGGCCGCGTCCGGCAGTCTCCCGCCGGTGGCCTGCAACAGGGGATCGGCGCCCTCCCGCAGCCGTAACCGCAGTCGGCCGCGCCTGCGTTCGGGCTCGTAGACCACCCCCGACACGGCCTCCAGGGGCACGGCGATCTCCCCGTACGTCTGCCGGAAGAGCGGCACGGAGCGGTGCCGCCCCGGCGTGATCCGGATCGTGCCGCCGTCGAAGGCCCAGGCCCCGTCACGCTGGATGATCTCGGCCATACGGAAATTCTCGCAGCCGGGTCAACACGGCGACGCCCATCTCACCCCCGGTGACCGCACCTGCTGACGGTGGCCCGCCGGGCGTAGGGCACAATTCGCTGTCAGAACTGGGGAGTTGCGCGGCACTGGCCGAGCCCGCGAGGGGGGTGGCCCGGCCGCGCCGTGGGTCGTGGGGAAGGCGGGCATCGGGCGTGGCGGTGCAGGAGGCGGGGCAGGGCGCGGGTATGGCCGCCCACGGGGGCGGCTGCACCTGCGGGGACTGTCCGCACGGGGCGCGTGAGGGGCACCGCCGGGCGGTCGCCGAATTCCTCCTCAAACGCGATGAGTTCGCGGGCGGGCGGGGCCTGCCGACGGCGGTGGCCCACTCGGCCTCCGCCTCCCGCCAGTGGGTCTCCGAGCAGTTGACGCAGTCGGCGGAGGCAGTCGCCGAGCGCGGCCGGGCGGAGGGCGCGGCCTGGCTGGCCCGGCTGTGGCGGCGCACGCTGTACGTCCTGTGGGCGGCCGTCTTCGTGCTGCTGCTCGTCCAGGCGCTGACGGCGATCGGCGCGGGCTGGACCAGCGCGCGCACCGCGGGGCTGCTCGCCGCGCTGCTGGTGGCCTGCGCGCTGACCGCCGCCTCCTGGTTCCACCGGGCCCGGGGCGGGGCGCTGGCCCCCGTCATCGGCGAGGACAACCGGCTGTCCACCTCCCGTACGGTCGCGGCGGCGTGGGTGCTGTTCGTCGCGTACGCGGTCCTGGTGCTGGCGGGTCGGCTCGCCGCCGCCTCCGACCCCGTCGAGCGTGACGCGCTGATCTCCGGTCTCGAACTGGCCCGCGGGGCGGGCGTGGTGACCGTCCTCGCCGTGGTCTGCGGGATCGCCGTGCTCGTCCGGCGGGTGGTGGGCCTGCGTGTGCTCGCCCAGCGGCTGCAGAAGGTACGGGCGCACCGGCCCCGCGCGGCCGACCTGTTGACCGACGACGCCGGCCGGGGCACGTTCGCCGACATCCAGTACGTCGTGATAGGCGCGGTGGCCCTGACGTTCGCCGCGGTACGGCTCGCCCGCCGCCCCGACCAACTCCCCGACCTGCCCTGGGGGCTGGCCGTGCTGGTCCTGGTGTCCGCCGCCACCTATCTGGCCGGCAAGTACGCGGAGGGCGGCCGCCCGGTGATCCTTTCCGTGGTGCGCGCCCGCGAGGCCGGCGACCTGGACGGGCCGATCCGTACCGGCGACGACATCGAGATCCGCGGCGCCGGCTTCGTCCCGCCGGGCGCCCAGACAGCCGACCGGCTCTCCCGCATGGTCGTGCGGATAGGCGCGGTCAACGTGCACGTTCCGCTGATTCCCGTCGCCGGCGGATTCAGCAATCCGACGGACGGTGCGCTGAGGGTGCCGGTGCCGGCGGAGGTGGAACCGGGGTCGGTGGAGGTGCAGGTGGTCACCGCGGCGGGGGCGGCGACCAACCGCTGTGTGGTCGAGGTGACGGAGTGACCGGAGTGACCTGAGTGACCGGCAGCAACCGAGCGACTGGAGTCACCGGTCGGTGAGCGAGGCCGGTGGGCGAGGCGGATGGGCGCGGTCCGTCCGGCGCACATCCGTCCATCCGAATGCGGACAATCGTCCGGTAGACGATTGAACCATTCCCGCGTGTCGTACGTATGGTCGGTGGGGGGATCGACACGCGGGTGAGAGGCGGCATTCTGTGATGACTCGTGGCATTCGTTCAGATATGCATACGTCCTACCTCGACAGCCGCCGTGACTGGCGGGAGACCGCCACTCACTACGCCCTGCTGCCCCTGCGCGTGTTTCTCGGCATCACGTTCATCTACGCCGGTCTGGACAAGCTGACCAGCAGCGCCTTCATGAAGTCCGGCGGTCCCGGCTCCGTCGGCGAAACCATGCGCGCGGTCCGCGACTCCGCGGCGATCCCGTCCCTGGTCGACCTGGCCCTGAAGAACCCCGTCGGCTTCGGCTACGCCATCGCCTTCGGTGAACTCGCCGTCGGCATCGGCATCCTGGTCGGCCTGCTCGCCCGGCTGGCCGCGCTCGGTGGTGCGCTGATCTCGCTCAGCCTCTGGCTGACCGTCAGCTGGTCCACGACCCCGTACTACTACGGAAACGATCTCGCCTACCTGATGGCCTGGCTGCCCCTCGTGCTGGCCGGCGCCCCCTATCTCTCCCTGGACGCGGTTCTGCGTACCCGGCGACGGCAACGGACGGGAGGCTAGGCGGTTCGCCGGGCGGGCCGTGACGCGGCGGAGCCGCAAGCCGATACAGTCCCGCGCCCCTTCGGGGGCGCTTCCCCTTTGTGATGACGTGAGGGGCCGGGGGCCTGTGCCGTTCTGTGGTCGCGTGAGGGGCCGGGGACCGGGGGCCTGTGCCGTCGGTCAGCTGCGGGTGCGTGGTGGCTGGTCGCGCAGTTCCCCGCGCCCCTTCGGCTTCGGGGGCGCTTTCATCAGGTCGGTGTGTCGGTGTGGGGTTTCTTCGGGTGGGCGGAAGAGCGTCTGGCGCGTACCGTCCGGGCCAGTACCGCCGCCGCGCCCGCCAGGGAGAGGCCGCCCACGATCAGGGGGATCGCCGTGAACCAGGGGGTCTCCCACAGCCCGCCCGCGTCACCTGCGTACGCCGTGGCCGTGGCGGTGAGGAAGACGCCCGCGACCAGTCGGCCCGGCTGGAACTCATGACGCAGCACGGCTCACCTCCGCCTGTCCCACGCCGACCTGGAGGCCGACGTCGATGGTGCCGCCCGTGCCGTCCTTGTCGCCCGTGCCGTCCTTGCCGTGGGTGCCTGTCGTCGTCGGCGACAGCGTCACCGTCTTGTGCTTGCCGGGCGCCACGTCCACGTCCTTCTTGTTGTCGCCGGGCAACTGGATGTCGCCCACCCCCACCTCGATGCTCAGCCGCACGGTCGCGCCGGACGGCACGACGAGCCGCAGTCGGCCCACGCCCACCTGCGCCCTGGTCGCCAGGGTCTGGCCGTCGGCGAGCCGGACCCCGGTCAGGTCCAGGGTGCCGACGCCGGTCCCGAGGTCGTACTTGGGCCGTACGTCCGCCACCGCGGCGGGCCGCCACGACGCCTTCTGCCAGTGGGTGGTGATGTCCTTGGGCAGTTGCGTCGAGCCGGCGAGCAGCGTCGCGGTGATGAGCGCCAGGAACAGCGAACCGGCCCCCGTGCGCCCCAGGAAGGAACTCACCGCGACGCCGAGTCCGAAGACGGCGAGTGCGCAGGACAGTCCGATCTGGAGGGCGGTGCCCAGCGGCTGCCGGTCCCACGCCCAACAGGTGCCCAGGGCGCCGGCCAGCAGCGCGAGCAGGAAGACCCAGCCGCCGATCCAGCGCGGGCCGCGCGGCCGGTGCGGCGCGGTGCGCGGACCGCGCGCGTCGCCCCAGGGCATGCCGGGGCCGAAGCGGCGGGCCCCCGCCGGGTCGCGGTCGACGGCGGAGGCGGGACCCCACAGATAGCCGGTGCCGCCGTCATGCGTGCCGTCCTTGACGATGGTCTCGCGCCACCAGGACGGATACGCGGTGGGCGCGGGCGGCGCCTGGGGCTCCGGCGGGGCGTCGGCGACCGCCTGGGCGGCCAGCGGATCCGGGTCGGGGGCGCCGCGCCGCTGGGACCAGTACCCGGCGCCCGCCAGCAGCAGGGAGAGGACGATGCCGAAGGTGAGCACGTCGCTGTTCTTCAGCATCGTCAGGAAGGCACCGCAGCCGACCAGCGCGAACAGCACGGCGGCCAGGGCCTGCCCGTCGACCCGGCCGGTCAGCAGCTTGCGGACCTCGTTCTCCTCCTCGTCGTCGTACGACACGAAGAGCCAGGCGAACCCGTAGAAGATGAGTCCGATACCCCCGCTGGCGGCCAGCACCGCCAGCGTGATCCGGAAGATCACGGGATCCATGTCGGTGTGCCGCCCGAGCCCGGAGCAGATCCCCGCGATCACCTTGTGGTGCCGGTCACGCCGGAACGCGCGCAGGGGCCGGACGCCGTCGGAGACGAGGGGCCCGGCGCCCGCGCCCCCCGCGCCCGTCGTGCCGTTGGCGCCGGGCGCGCCCGCGTCGCCGCGCGCCTTCTTGGCGTCGGCCGCGGCGGGGGCGGCGGGGGCGGCACCCGGCGGCCCGGAGCCCGGGCTCGGACTCGGGCGGGGGCCGGGTCCGGAGCCGGGTCCCGGGCCCGGCGCGGCGTGGTCGTGATCCGTCATACGTCCATGGTGACGGCCCGGCCGCCGCGGCGGCAGTCGGATCGACCCTGGCCGAACCCTGATATCGGCCCTGAGTCGAGGCCGGGGTGTGGCGGTCCCGCGGGCGGGGCGCGGCCCGGTCTGTGAAGATCAGGGGAGTCTCGGGGGTGGACCCTGATGCCCAGCACCGGTGGCCGTGTGACCATCGAGGACATGCCGGAAGCCGCAGCAGCAGCGCCCACCGTCGAGCCACGGCCGCCGCGCAAGCTCTACCGCAGCGGCGACGGCCGCTGGCTCGGTGGCGTAGCGCGGGGGCTCGCCGGGCACCTCGGGCTGCCCGTGGTCTGGGTGCGGCTCGTCTTCGTCGGCCTGCTCATGGCCGACGGCCTCGGCGCACTGCTCTACGCCGCGTTCTGGTTCTTCGTCCCGCTCGGCGTCGGCGGCGTCGGCGGCCAGAAGCCGCCGTCCCTGGTCGGCACCGAGACCGCGCCGGACGGCCGCCGCAGGCTCGTGGCCCGCAAACCGGACAAGGGCCAAGGGGCCGCCCTGATCCTCATGGTCGTCGTGGCCATGGGTTTTGTGAGCACCGTCAACCTCGGCGGCGGGGCCAAGGCGTATCTCATACCCGCCGTCCTCGTCGCCGCGGGCGTCGCCCTCGTCTGGCGCCAGGCGGACAACGCCCGCCGGGCCCGGTGGGTCGAGGTCGGCAGCCGCCGCCGCACGCTCAGACTGCTGCGCGGCGGCGCCGGTGTGCTGCTCGTCACCGCCGGCGTCTCCGGGATCTTCGTCCTGCAAGGTTCCGCCGCCCACCTCGGCTCGGTCCTTCAGGCCGCGCTCGCCGTCCTCGTCGGCATCACGCTGCTCGCCGGCCCCTATCTGGTCCGCATGACCCAGGATCTGTCCGAGGAACGCCTGATGCGCATCCGCGCCCAGGAACGCGCCGAGGTCGCCGCGCACGTCCATGACTCGGTGCTGCACACCCTCACCCTGATCCAGCGCAACGCGGAGAACGCCGGCGAGGTGCGCCGCCTGGCCCGCGCCCAGGAACGCGATCTGCGCACCTGGCTGTACAAGCCGGAGGGCACCGGCAAGGACGAGGAGGACGAACCGACCACCCTCGCCGACGCGGTCCGGCGCAACGCCGCCGAGGTGGAGGACAAGCACGGCGTGCCCATCGAGGTCGTCGTGGTCGGCGACTGCCCGCTCGACGAGAGGACCGCGGCCCAGATGCAGGCCGCGCGCGAGGCGATGGTCAACGCGGCCAAGTACGGTGGCGAGGGCGGCGCCGTTCAGGTCTACGCCGAAGTGGAGGGCAGGAGGGTCTTTGTGTCCGTCCATGACCGCGGTCCGGGCTTCGATCTCGACTCGATACCCGCAGACCGCATGGGCGTCAGAGAATCGATCATCGGCCGCATGGAGCGCAACGGCGGCACGGCGCGACTGCGCGCGGTGCCGGGCGGCGGCACGGAGGTCGAGCTGGAGATGGAGAGGGCGGAGAAGACGTCATGAGCGACGCGACCGAGGCGAACGGTATGGCGGGGGCGGCGGAGCCGGCCGGGCGGGAGGGGTCTGCCGACGGCGCGGGTGAGCGCCGGGTACGCGTGGTCCTCGTGGACGACCACCGCATGTTCCGCACCGGCGTCCAGGCCGAGATCGGCCGGACCGAGCAGACCGGCGTCGAGGTCGTCGGCGAGGCGGCGGACGTGGACCAGGCGGTCACGGTGATCACCGCGACCCGGCCCGAGGTGGTGCTGCTCGACGTCCATCTGCCGGGCGGCGGCGGGGTCGAAGTACTGCGCCGCTGCGCCGCGTTGATGGCCGACCCGGAGCGGCCCGTGCGGTTCCTCGCGCTGTCCGTGTCGGACGCGGCGGAGGATGTGATCGGGGTGATCCGTGGCGGCGCCCGCGGCTATGTCACCAAGACGATCACCGGCACGGACCTGGTCGACTCCGTCTTCCGGGTCCAGGAGGGCGACGCGGTCTTCTCCCCGCGGCTGGCCGGTTTCGTCCTGGACGCCTTCGCCTCCACCGACGCCCCGCCGGTCGACGAGGACCTCGACCGGCTCACCCAGCGTGAACGGGAGGTGCTGCGCCTCATCGCCCGCGGCTATGCGTACAAGGAGATCGCCAAGCAGCTCTTCATCTCGGTGAAGACGGTCGAGTCCCATGTCTCGGCGGTGCTGCGCAAACTCCAACTGTCCAACCGCCACGAACTGACCCGCTGGGCGACAGCACGCCGACTGGTGTGACCGACCGGCGGAGCGCGCGACAGCGCGGCGAACCGACTGGATCAGCAACCGGGCTACGGGCCGATACGTAGCGCCAGCTCGAACCAGACCTCCTTGCCGATCCCGCACTGCCTCCGCTCCGCGCCCCAGTCGTCCGCCAGCACTGCCACCAGGGCGAGTCCCCGGCCCGACTCGTCCTCCAGAGACGCCGTGCCGGGCGTCGGGAGCGTGGCGTTCGCGTCGGTCACCGTCACGCTGATGCGGTCCGCGGTGACCACACACCGGACCCAGATCTCGCGGCCGGCCGGGACCTTCGCGTGACGGTACGCGTTCGTCATCAGCTCGCTCAGGAGAAGCTCCGCTGTGTCGGTCACGTCCTGCGGGAGCTGCCATGACTCCGCCTGTTCGCGGAACAGTGCGCGTGCCCTTCCCACGCTTCGGGCGTGACGAGGCAGGCGCCACTCGATGTCCTTGGGGGCGGTCGTCGTGGGCAGTGGGGGGTATGGGGACTGCATGCGCTGTTCATCCCTTGCGGCTGACATTTGGCGTTCGGCCAGCTCACGGTCCCTGTTGGCACGTAGCCTCGCGAGTAACGGCGCGGGTACGGCGGGTGGTTGTACCCGGCGTGGACCCGGCGGAGGTGTGCGTGTCGACCGAGGTGAACTCCCAGCCGCCGATCGCGTGGCGGTACTGCGGCAGCCAGATCAAGATGTGGCGCACGGAAGCGGGTGTCGGTCGTGAGGCGCTGGCCAAGGAGGCCGGTTACGACTACGAGTACGTCAAGTCGATGGAGAACGGGCGACGTCGGCCCACGTTGCGGTTGCTACAGATCGCCGATCAGGTGTGCGGGGCGGGTGGGAAGCTCGTCGCAGCGCAGGAGTATCTGAAGCCGGAGCCGTTTCCGACGTTCTCGCAGGACTTCATCCGGTACGAGTCCGAGGCCATCGCGCTGAGCTGGTACGAGCCCCTGCTCGTCCCTGGGCTCCTGCAGACCGAGGAGACCGCCCGCTCCCTACTCGAAGCCCACTGGCCGCCCCTGGATGACGAAACGGTCGAGGAGCGTGTGAAGGCCCGACTCAAGCGGCAGGATCTGCTGGCGAAGCAGACCAGATCCTTCAGCTTCGTTATCGGCGAATCTGCGCTGCGGAACAAGGTCGGAGGAACCGAAGTGCACTCCCGTCAGTTGAGCCACCTGTTGGCTGTAGCTGAGCAACGGAACGTGACTGTACAGGTGCTGCCGATTGTTGGTGCCCATCCAGGTCTCAACGGGCCACTCGTCTTGCTGGAGACGTCGGAGCACGAGCATCTGGGATACGAAGAAGGGCAGACGACTGGCGTGCTCTACTCGGCCCCGGATCGCGTCAGCGTCGCTACACAACGCCATGCAATGATCCTGCGGAAGGCGCTGAGCCTTTCGGACTCTGCGCGATTCATCGGCAAGGTGGCGGAGGGGCAATGAACAAGGACCTGCGATGGTTCAAGTCCAGCTACAGCGGCACTGAAGGCGGTGCCTGCCTCGAAGTAGCCCTCACCTGGCGCAAGTCCAGCTATAGCGACAGCCAGGGTGGCGCCTGCCTCGAAATAGCCCACGGCTGGAATAAGTCCAGCCATAGCGACAGTGAGGGCAGTAACTGCCTCGAAGTCGCCCTCGACTGGGGCAAGTCCAGCTACAGCGATGATCAGGGCGGCAACTGCGTCGAAGTCGCCCCCTGCCTCCACACCATCCACGTCCGGGACTCGAAGCTCGGCGCCCGGAGCCCCCGCTTTGCCGTCGCCGGAGGCGCCTGGACCGCGTTCGTCGCGTACGCCCGTACCGGCGCTTGAGCTTCGAGCGTCAAGGGTCAAGAGCCGAGCGCCGTTTGTGAGGAATGGGTGGTCGGGTTGAACCCACCACCCACCCTCCCTCGCGTCACGGGCACGTCTCGTCAAGCGCTCAACTGGCCGCCGTACCAGCCATCATGACTTTTCGTGACCGGCTTGCGACGCGCCGTCCTCACCCTCTAGCGTTCGCGACAACAAACAACCCCGGTCGGGTGTTAGCAGCACCCGCCGGGGTCTCACCTCAAGATCCATGGATTAGGACGATCTCGTGGCTTGTGAAAACTCTAGCGCCGCCCTGCCCGTTCCCGCACACCCCTCGGCCAGTCCCGGCTACGGAAAACGCACCGTCCCGGCCGAGCACGGCACCGCCTCCCGCGCCGCCGCCGACTTCTCGCACCTGCCCGCCCGTGAGGCATATATCGCCGCGTTCATCGAGCGGCTGCCCGACGGGGCCGCCATGGACATCAAGAGCCTGGCCAAGGTCTTGCCGCTCCACGGCCAACAGGCAGTCCGCAGCGCCCTCAACGCCCTGTCCCGCGCGGGGCACCTGCACCGTGCCCGTGGCCTGGCCGCCACCGGCGAGGGCGGCACCCGCTGGGTCTTCCGTACGTACTGGACCCGTATCGCCCGGGACGATGTCTGGTGGGCGACCTTCCTGGAACCCGATGCGGCCACGGACTGCACGTCCGCCCCGCCCGTCAATCCGGCGCCCGAGCACACCACCCCATCCACGGATGCCCCGGCCGTGAACACACCGACCGCGAACCCACCGGCCGAGCCCGCTCCCACCGAACCCCACACCCACACCCATACCGACACCGCCTACCGCGTCCTCGCCCGACTCGGCGGTCACGAACCCCGGCTCGCCCTGTCCGCCGCCGACTGTGAGGCCCTGGCCGGTCTCGTCATTCCCTGGCTGGAGCGCGGTGCGAGCACGGCCTCCCTCGTCCAGGCCCTGACCGGCGGGCTCCCCGACACCGTCCACGCCCCTCGCGGGTTCGTCGCCCGGCGGCTGCGGGACAAGCTGCCGCCCGCACCCGTCGTCGTACCGGAGAACGACCCTGACGAGTCCGAGTCCGAGTCCGAGTCCGAGACCGAGCCCGGCACGGCGCGCTCCCGTCGGCTCATGCCGGAGTGCACCGAGTGCGGCGTCCCAGGACGCCCCGCGGCCTTCGTCGGCGGGCTGTGCCGGGGCTGCCGAACCGCCACGCAGGACGCGCAACCTCCCTCGGTACCTGCCGCGCACGCGCCGAAGCCCGGTGTGGCAACGATCCGTCAGGCCGCCGTCACCCGCGCACGCGATGCCCTCGCCGCCCAAGAAGGCGTCACCCCACCCGGGTCGCCCCAGCGAACGGCATCTGGTCGATCGGGGCCAGGCGTACCGGCGCGGACGGGTTCGGGGCGTGGATCATCTGCCCGTTGCCCACGTAGATGCCGACGTGACTGACGCCTGAGTAGAAGAACACCAGGTCGCCTGGGAGGAGTTGGGCGCGGGAGACATGCCGACCGGCGCCGATCTGGGCGTAGCTCGTGCGGGGCAGGGAGATACCCGCCGAGCGGTAGGCGGCCTGGACGAGGCCCGAGCAGTCGAAGGCGTTCGGGCCCGTCGCGCCCCACACATACGGGCTGCCCAGCTTCCCGTAGGCGTACGCCACGGCCGCCGCCGCGCGGGAGCCGGGCGCCGCGACCGGAACCGCGCCCGGCAGGGCGGCGCGCCCGTCCTCCGGGACGGCGCGCGAGGCGTGGCCGCCCCCGCCGCCGGCCGTGACCCGGGCCCGCTCCGGCGGGGACAGACGGTTCAGGAGCCGCCGGGCCGAGCCCAGCTTCTCCGTGATCGTCGCCTTGCGCCGCTTCAGCTCGGTCTGCCGGGACCGCAGCGACCTCAGCTCGACGCGGGCGGCGCCGCGCAGCCGCTCGATCTCCCGTAGCTGCCCGCGTACGCGGGCCACCGCCGCCGACTGGCGGTCGCCGGCCCGCTCGGCGAACGCGGTCCCCGCCAGGAACTGGTCCGGGTTGTCGGAGAGCGCCAGTTGGACGGCGGGGGCGAGGCCGCCGCTGCGGTACTGCGCCGCCGCGATCGAACCGAGCGCGTCCCGTGCCGAGGCGAGCCGGTCCTGCCTGCGGGCCGTCTCGTCCTGGAGGGCCGCCAGCCGTCGCTGAGCCGCGTCCGCCTTCTCCTTCGCCCCGTTGAACTGCTCGGTGGCGACCTCCGCCTCCTGGTACAGCCTCTCGACCTTCGCCTTGACCTCGGCCGGTGTCGGCTGCGGCACGGCATGCCCGGTCCCGTCGAGGACGGTCGCGGTCGCCGCGCCCGCCAGGGCCAGGGTGGCGGCCGTCCGGGCCGTGTTGCCGCCGAGCGGGCGGTGCCGGGGCTTGCGGTGCGCTGCCACCTCGACCGTCACGTCCTTTCCTGAGCGCGGTTGCCGCGTCCGGCGCTGGGGCCGGTCGCTGGTGGAGGACGCTAGAGCCGATAGTGACGAGTCGGTAACGGAATGTACGGAACTGGCGGGAGCGGAGCGGCTGGTGACCGTAGGTGACCGTGATGTCGGTGCGGAGCCGCTGACTTCGCGTGGCGAACTGACCGAAGCGGCCTTTTTGGGGTGTGCGTGGCCCCGGGGTGCTATAGGGCGCGTTCACCTGGGGGGCCGGGGGCGTCGGTCCCGGTGCCCGGGATTAGGCTCCGGGGCCATGGACGTACTCATCCATCTCTTCGTCGGCCTGCACATCATCGGCATCGCCTGCCTCCTCGGCGGCTTCCTCACCCAGATGAAGGCGATGGGCCAGGGCACCGCCCGCTTCGTCCCCGCCATGCTGCACGGCGCGCTGACCATGCTGGTCACCGGAGCGATCCTGGTCGGCCTCAACCAGGCCGACGACCACCACGTCAACAACATCAAGATCGGCGTGAAGCTGGCCCTGCTGATCGTGATCCTCGGGCTCGTCTATGTGAAGCGGGACGAGGAGCGGGTCGACAAGAGCCTGTTCGGCGCGGTGGGCCTGCTGACCACGGCGAACATCTTCATCGCCGTGCTGTGGACGTGACGTAGTTGTGCTGTGGACATGACGTACGGGAACGTCAGGTGCGTCCCGCGGCCCTGATCCCGGCGCGCGCCGTCACGACCGCGCCCGCGGCCACGGCCAGCCAGGCCGCGACGGCGACCCACAGCAGCACATGCCCGAGGCCCTGTGGCCACGATGTCCCCAGGGCCGCCGACACGGACAGCGCGGCCGCCGCCGTCATCCCCATCGGGAACACCGTCGACCAGCGGCGCACGTCGTAGCGCGGACGGGGCCGGACCACCTCCGCGATCACCAGGACGACGGAGCAGGCCAGGTCGAGGACGAGCAGCAGCACGGTCACGGTGTGCAGGACGTCCCGGTCGTCCTCGTTCCACAGGTACAGGGCCGGGCTGTCGGCGGCGATCAGCCTCGCCCCCGCCAGCGCCGAGATGGCGAGCGCGCCGGCCAGGATCCAGTGGTCCCCGGCCCCCTTGAGCAGCTGCCGGGCGTCGAACCGGGCCAGCGCGACCGGATAGAGCGCCAGCCCCAGCCAGAACAGCACCAGCGCCGTCTGCGCGAGCCACGCCGTCGCCTCCGCGGCGGCCAGGGTCGCGCCGAGCACGGCGAGCCCCTGGGTGGCCACGCAGATCAGGAACACCGACCCGGGCATGCGGGGCCGCAGATTCCGTCCGACGAGGAACAGCAGCACCGGCCAGAGCACGGCGGCCAGGGCGAGCAGCGCCTCGGCGAGGGTGTGCAGGCCGAGCACGGAGATACGGGTGCCCAGCACCGTCGTCGCGGCCACGGCGGTAAGCGCGCCGGGCGTCTTCGCCTCGGCCAGCCACCGCTCCCGGTTGCGGAGCATGCCCGTGACGAAGTCCATGGCGAGCGTCGGCCAGGCCACACAGCTCAGCGCCAGGGCGATCAGGGACAGGATCTCGTACCCGGCCAGGTGCAGACCCAGCGAGACGACGCCGGTCGCCATCACGGCGGCCCCGGCTGCCGGCGGACGCTGCGCCCACCAGGCGCGGACGGCTGAGGAGCCGGGCATGCGCCCGATGCTGACGGGTGAGGTGCCGGGCATGCGCCCGATGCTAGTGCCCCAACAGGCAACGTTCGCCCCGTCACGACGCCCGGCACGCTCCCCCGAGCTCTTCGAGCAGGGGGCACCCCCACTCGCCGCACCGGGCACAAGCCCAAGTACGTCCAGTACGAGGGCCTGCACCCGGCACGCCGAGAGAACGCTCCCCCAAGCTCTCGGCTCCGCTTGAGCAGGGGGGACCCCCACGACGCCGCTCCTCAACGGGCAAACGTTGCCTGCCGGGGCACCAGGCAGCGCCGGGCGCACCGACGGCGTGGCACGCGCGCGTACGCCCCATCTCGTTGATTTGTCCGCGTGCTCTTCTCATTGCCGTTCATTACCGTGTCCGGTTCCTGGCGGTGGTCAGTCCGCCGAGGTGGCCCGAGAGACGACAAGACAGCCGGCACGAGCACCCCCGAACGACGTCAC
Source organism: Streptomyces sp. NPDC004752 (assembly GCF_053601275.1). Classification (NCBI taxonomy): domain Bacteria; kingdom Bacillati; phylum Actinomycetota; class Actinomycetes; order Kitasatosporales; family Streptomycetaceae; genus Streptomyces; species Streptomyces sp. NPDC004752. The sequence goes on from NZ_JBSGBN010000067.1 coordinate 29,624, forward strand.
ACCAGGACCCTGACCTGCCTTCAAGAGGGCGGCAGCTCAGTGTTGAGCCTGTCGGCAGGCACTCGCTCGATGCGGGTCCAGCCCCTCCAGCCACGCTCCTTCAGAATCGCCAACACCAGTTCGGCGCCCGGTGCGGACTCAAGCATGGTTGAGTCCATCAGGGCGACGAACCGATCGTCGAAGCCTTCGGTCCCCGCCTCGCCGGCCTCCACGGCACGAATCATCAGGCGCTCCAGGATGTCGGCGATCTCGACGATCCGTGGATCGCCGGCCAGCCAGTCGGGCTCCCCGGTGAAGAAGCTGTAGAGCCTCACCATGTCGGGGTCGTCCAGCTCCTTGTGCTTCTTGGCAATCACGGAGTCGATCAGATCCGGCACCTGCGCGGCGATCATGATCCAGGCATCCCGCTCCAGCTCGATGTACCGCTCCCCGACGCCGAGACCGCGCAGCCGGTCGATGTAGTCCACGACGCTCTGCGGGAGCGCCAGGTGCTCTCCGGCGGCGAGCCGGGCGAGTCGGCTGCGGGTGTCCTGCAGCCGCCGGATCTCGGCGCGCAGATGCTTGTCGATCTCCTGGACGCCGCCGGTGAACTCCTCCGGACCGGCGTCGAGGAGTTCCTGCACCCTGGCCAGCGGCACGCCGGCATCGGCCAGGGTGCGGATCCGGATCAGTCGTACGATTGCGGCGGCATCGTAGGTCCGGTACCCGGACCGGTCGCGCTCGGGCTCGGGCAGCAGCCCGATCTTGTGGTAGTGGCGTACCGCCCTTACCGTCACCCCGGCGTACGCCGCCAGCCGGCTGATGGTGAGCATGGGTCTCAGCCTGCCTCGTCAGGTGATCTTCCGGCGATAGGCGGCCATCGCGAAGACGTACGCCACGACGAGGATGCCGACGCACCAGGCGAGGGCGGTCCAGATGTCGTCACCGATCGGCCGCTGGGCGAACAGGTCGCGGATCGTGTTGACGATCGACGTCACCGGCTGATGCTCGGCGAACCAGCGCACCGGGCCGGGCATGGTCTTCGTCGGCACGAACGCCGAGCTGACGAACGGCAGAAAGATGAGCGGGTAGGCGAACGCGCCCGCTCCCTCGACCGACGACGCGGAGAGCCCGGGAATCACGGCGAGCCAGGTCAGCGCCAGGGTGAACAAGAGCAGGATGCCGGCGACGGCGAGCCAGGCCGACACTCCTGCCCCTGAGCGGAAGCCCATGAGAAGCGCAACGCCCACGACGATCACGAGCGAGATCAGGTTGGCGACCAGAGAGGTGAAGACATGTGCCCACAGCACACCCGACCGTGCGATCGGCATGGACTGGAATCGCTCGAAGATCCCGCTTTTCATGTCGGTGAACAGCCGGTACGCGGTGTAGGAGATGCCCGAGGCGATGGTGATGAGCAGGATGCCGGGCAGCATGTAGTTCACATACGAAACCGACCCCGTGTCGATCGCGCCGCCGAACACATAGACGAACATCAGCATCATGGCGACCGGCGTGATGACGGTCGTGATGATGGTGTCCACGCTGCGCGTGACATGGCGCAGGGTCCGCCCCGTGAGAACAGCAGTGTCGCTGAAGAAGTACGCGGTCATCCTTGTCCCCTAGCTGTTCGTCCTGATGGCGTCGCTTTTGTCGTCGCCGCCGATGATTGCGAGGAAGATCTCCTCCAGGGTCGGCTGCTTCTCGACGTACTCGACGGTGGCGGGCGGGAAGAGCTGCTTGAGCTCGGCGAGGGTGCCGTTCACGATGATCCGCCCCTGGTGGAGGATCGCGATCCGGTCGGCCAACTGCTCGGCCTCGTCCAGATACTGCGTGGTGAGCAGCACCGTCGTTCCATGGCCGGCGAGATCCTTGACCGCATCCCACACCTCGATGCGTGCCTCGGGGTCGAGCCCGGCCGTCGGCTCGTCCAGGAAGATCACCGACGGATTTCCGATGAGGCTCATCGCGATGTCCAGCCGGCGGCGCATCCCACCCGAATACGTGGACACCTTCCGCGTGCCGGCGTCGGTCAGTGAGAAACGCCTCAGCAGGTCATCCGCGATCGCGCCCGGGTCCTTGAGGTGGCGCAGCCTGGCGACGAGTACGAGGTTCTCCCGACCGCTGAGGATCTCGTCGACGGCCGCGAACTGCCCGGTGAGGCTGATGGACTCCCGCACATTCGCCGGTTGCATGGCGACGTCGAAGCCATGGACGCCGGCTGTCCCCGCGTCGGCCTTCAGGAGTGTGGCGAGGATCCTCACGGTCGTGGTCTTGCCCGCCCCGTTGGAGCCGAGCAGGGCGAAGATGTTGCCCCGCGCCACGTCGAAGTCCACGCCGCGCAGCACTTCGAGCTTCCCGTACGACTTCTCCAGACCCCGCACGCGAATCGCCGGACCGGCGATCGATTGGGTCACCATGGTCATCTGCCTCCTTCGCGGAGCTTCCCGGTCGACTGTGAGGAAGCTCCTGCCGGAAGGATGGAGGGTTGACCCAGCGTCAAGGTCAAGCCAGCCCCGACCACGGCATCCCAGCAGGCTCCTGACCTGCCACTGCACGATGGCGGCAGCTCATTGGCCAAGGACAATTACCCTCAAATGAGAGGCTTATGCAGACCTTGTCATGGGGCTGTCCGGCCGTGAGGAACTCGCCGGCAACGTCTTCGGCGGCGTTTCGTATCCGGCGAGGCAGAGTCTGAGGCGGCACTGGTCTTCGGCTTCGACGAACACCTGCTGTCCCCAGTAAGCAGTGAGGCGATGCGCGACATCGACGAGCCGACGGCGGTCTTCCGGCGTGTAGGCCGGGAAACTCACCCAGCCTTGGTCGGCGATCTTGTTGCCAAGTTCACTGAACCACACATCCCGGACGCGCTGCTCTTCCTCGTCGGTCAGCGGTGTGACAGTGCCCTCCGCAGACCGTAACCGGACATTGTAAAGATCTCGTATCACCGTGCGGCTCGCAATCTGCTCAAGGTCTGTTTTTGGGAGCCTACCGACCCGCGTCTGACAACACCTCCTGACCCGACGGGAGTTGAAAGTTCCACTGTCTTCGCAGATCAGTGCGACGAACCGCGATTCCCTAGGACGGGACACTCTGAGTGGCCGAGAGTCACTCTACGGAGCGATTCTCAGCGAGCTGTCGCAGACGGCAAGTTGACGACAGATCGCTGAGAATCCGACAGATCCAAAGCGGCCCTACAACCGGGTCAGGCCGGCCGTACCACGCTGTGGATGATCGAATCTCCGGCGTAGTAGATCGACTCCGTGCGGACGTAGGCGCCCGGCTTCGGGGCGTGGATCATCATGCCGTTGCCGATGTAGAGGCCGACGTGGCTGATGTCGTCGTAGAAGAAGACCAGGTCACCGGGCTGGGCGTTGGCGAGGGAGACCGTGGTGCCGGACTCGACCTGGCTGTAGGTGGTGCGCGGCAGGGTGACGCCCGCGGCCTTCCAGGCGGCCTGGGTGAGTCCCGAGCAGTCGTAGGAGCCGGGTCCGGTGGCACCCCAGACGTACGGCTTGCCGATCTGTGCGCGGGCGAACGCGATCGCCTTCTCGGCCTTGGTGGCGTACGAGGAAGACGACGAAGAGGAAGACGACGACGAAGAGGAGGAAGACGATGAAGACGAAGACGACGATGAAGAGGAAGTGGACGACGAGGACGATGACGAGTCCGTGGAGTTCGACGCGTCGCTCTTCTGCTGTGCCGCCTCCTGTGCCGCCTGCTTCTTGGCCAGCTCGGCCGCCTTCCGCGCGGCCTCCTCCTGCTTGCGCTTCTCGATCTCCGCGAGCCGCGCCTTCTCCTCGGCCGTCAGCTCGGACAGCAACTGGCGCGCGGTGGAGAGCTTCTTCTGGACGGTGGTCTTGGCGGTCTTCAGCTCGTCCTGCGACTCGGTGAGAGTCTCCAGGCTCTTCGTGGCCTCCCGCCGCTTCTTCATCGTCGCCGACTGCTCGGTGACATAGTCGTCGACCGCGGTCTTCTGGCGCGAGGTCAGCCGGCCCATCAGCTGGGTCTGGTCGAAGTAGTCCTGCGGGGTGTCCGCGAGCAGGAAGGTGGCGGTGTCGGGGGTGGTGGACCCGGTCCGGTACTGCGCGGCGGCGAACGTGCCCAGTTCCTCACGGGCCTTGTTGAGCCGCTCCGTACGCTGGGCGACATCGTCCAGGAGGGTGTCGACGCGCTTGCGCTGCTTGCCGGACTTCTCCTTGGCCGCGTTGTACTTCTCGGTTGCCGACTCGGCCTGCCGATACAGGTCGTCGACCTTCTTCTGCACCTCCTCCACGCTCGGCCGGTCGCCGTCGGGAGTGGGGGCTGCGTACGCCGTCTGGGAGAGCAGGGCCACGGAGGTGAGGGCGGCGGTGGCCAGGGCGGGGGTGCGTATGCCGGTACGTATGCCGGCCGCGCGGGTACCCGCGGAGCGCGACTTGCGATGCGACGCCAAGGGAGGCGACTCCTTCCGTCTTCCGCCTACCGAGTTAGCTGTCGGGTTCGGGCGGGTGGTTCGGAAGGGTTGCCCTACGGCCGTTCCCCGCGAGGGAGTTGGGCCGATTCACCCCAAGTCGGTGTGGGTCCCCGGCTCCGTGCGCCACGGGAGGCGCGCCGGACTCGGCGGAGGCCGTACGGCCCGGCGACGTTCGCCGGTGGGGGTCGTACGACCTGACCGGAACGGTAGCCAACTCCTGTGGCGCCTGTGAAGGTTGATGGGTGATATGCCCGATACATTTTCGTGACCTGATGGTGGATTCCGTGTGAGTGACAGGATGATTCCGCACGGTGAGCGGCTTGTCCGGCATGTGGTCAGCATGTGGTCGGCATGTGGTCGGCCTGGGCCCGGCATGTGCCCGGCCTGCGGCCGGAGCGGGACCCGCCGAGGGAACCGGGTCATGTTCTCGGGGTGGCGGCGGGTTGTCGGTGGTGCGGCCTAGACTCGGAGAGCGATGAGCAGCCTCTTTGACGACAGCTTCCTGGCGGACCTCCAGGCCCCCCGTGGGCAGGAGGGGGAGCCCCCGCCGCCGCCCGAGGACGATCACGCTCCGGAGCCGGTTCCGGACGATCTGTTCGGCGGGAAGTTCGACCTGCCCCCGGACAGGGACGCTTACTACGGGGACGGCGCTCCACGGCCGGTCATCGACCCGGCCGCGCTTCTGCACGGGTTGAACGACAACCAGCGTGCCGCCGTCGTGCACTCCGGCTCCCCGCTGCTCATCGTGGCCGGCGCCGGCTCCGGCAAGACCCGCGTGCTCACGCACCGCATCGCCCATCTGTTGGCGGAGCGCAAGGTGCACCCGGGGCAGATCCTCGCGATCACCTTCACCAACAAGGCCGCGGGCGAGATGAAGGAGCGCGTCGAGCAGCTCGTCGGCCCGCGCGCCCACGCGATGTGGGTGATGACCTTCCACAGCGCGTGCGTGCGCATCCTGCGCCGCGAAAGCAAGCGCCTCGGCTTCACCTCGTCCTTCTCGATCTACGACGCCGCCGACTCCAAGCGCCTGATGGCCCTGGTCTGCCGTGACCTGGACCTCGACCCCAAGCGCTTCCCGCCCAAGTCCTTCAGCGCCAAGATCAGCAACCTGAAGAACGAGCTGATCGACGAGGAGGACTTCGCCGCCCGGGCGAGCGAGGGATTCGACAAGACCCTCGCCCAGGCGTACGCGCTCTACCAGTCGCGGCTGCGCGAGGCGAACGCCCTCGACTTCGACGACCTGATCATGACGACGGTCAATCTGCTGCGCGCGTTCCCGGACGTCGCGGAGCACTACCGCCGCCGTTTCCGCCATGTGCTCGTGGACGAGTACCAGGACACCAACCACGCGCAGTACGCGCTGGTGCGCGAACTCGTCGGCACCGCCGAGCACCCGGTGGACGTGGCGCCGGCCGAGCACGCCCTGCCGCCCGCCGAACTGTGCGTCGTGGGCGACGCCGACCAGTCGATCTACGCCTTCCGTGGCGCGACCATCCGCAACATCCTCCAGTTCGAGGAGGACTACCCGGACGCGACGACGATCCTGTTGGAGCAGAACTACCGCTCCACGCAGACGATCCTGTCCGCCGCCAACGCCGTCATCGAGCGCAACGAGTCCCGCCGCCCCAAGAACCTGTGGACCAACGCGGGCGCGGGCGCCACCATCACCGGGTATGTCGCGGACACCGAGCACGACGAGGCGCAGTTCGTCGCCGACGAGATAGACCGGCTGACCGACGCGGGCGAGGCGAAGTCCGGCGACGTCGCCGTGTTCTACCGCACCAACGCCCAGTCCCGTGTCTTCGAAGAGGTCTTCATCCGCGTCGGCCTGCCCTACAAGGTCGTCGGTGGCGTCCGCTTCTACGAACGCAAGGAGGTCCGGGACGTCCTCGCCTACCTGCGGGTGCTGGCCAACCCGGAGGACTCGGTCCCGCTGCGCCGCATCCTGAACGTGCCCAAGCGCGGCATCGGCGAGCGCGCCGAGGCGATGATCGACGCGCTCGCGCAGCGCGAGAAGATCGGCTTCTCACAGGCGCTGCGCCGCGTGGACGAGGCATACGGCATGGCCGCGCGGTCCACCAACGCCGTCAAGCGGTTCAACGTGCTGATGGAGGAGCTGCGTACGATCGTCGAGTCCAGCGCGGGCCCGGCGACCGTCCTGGAGGCGGTGCTCGAACGCACCGGCTACCTCGCCGAGTTGCAGGCATCGACCGACCCGCAGGACGAGACCCGGATCGAGAACCTCCAGGAACTCGCGTCCGTGGCCCTGGAGTTCGAGCAGGAGCGCGGCGCGGGCGAGGCGGCCGCGGGGAGCACGCTCGCCGACTTCCTGGAGCAGGTCGCGCTGGTCGCCGACTCCGACCAGATCCCGGACGGGGAGGAGGGCGACGGCGTCATCACCCTGATGACCCTGCACACCGCCAAGGGCCTGGAGTTCCCGGTGGTCTTCCTGACCGGCATGGAGGACGGCGTCTTCCCGCATATGCGCGCCCTCGGCCAGACCAAGGAGCTGGAGGAGGAGCGGCGCCTGGCATACGTCGGCATCACGCGCGCGCGGGAGCGGCTGTACCTCACGCGGTCGGCGATGCGCAGCGCCTGGGGCCAGCCCTCGTACAACCCGCCCTCGCGGTTCCTGGAGGAGATCCCGGCCGCCCACATGGAGTGGAAGCGGACGGGAGCCCCGGCGCCCGTGTCGTCCGGGCCGACGTCCGGCATCGCGGCCTCGCTGTCCTCGTCCCGCTCCCGTTCGTCCGCGGCGGGCGCGTCCGGGTTCGCCACGCGCAGGACGTCGGAGAAGCCGGTGGTCGCCCTGGCCGTCGGCGACCGGGTCACGCACGACCAGTTCGGACTCGGCACGGTCGTCGCGGTGGCGGGCACGGGGGACAAGGCGCAGGCGACCATCGACTTCGGAGACGCTAAGCCCAAGCGGCTGCTGCTGCGGTATGCGCCGGTGGAGAAGCTGTAGCCGGTGAGCCGGGCCGGGCCTCTGCCGTTCGGGCGGGGGCGGTGGGGCGACGGTCGGCTCACGGGCCGTTGGGCCGGTGGGGCTTACGTCGGGCGGTGGGGCTTACGTCGGGCTGAGTCCGTGGCTGCGCAGCCACGGCAGCGGGTCGATCGCCGAACCGCCGGCCGGGCGCACCTCGAAGTGCAGGTGCGGGCCGGTGGAGTTGCCGGAGTTCCCGGAGTACGCGATCGGCTGCCCGGCCTTGACCGACGTACCGGAGACGACCCGATAGCTGGAGAGATGGCAGTACCAGGTCTCCGTGCCGTCCTTCGCCGTCACGATCATCATGTTGCCGTAGGCGCTGTTCCACTCCGTGCGGACGGTGCCGTCCGTCGCGGCCATCACCGTCGTGCCGTACGACACGGGAAAGTCGATACCGGTGTGCACGGACATCCAGTTCACACCGGCCTGGCCGAAGTAGGCGCTGAGCCCGTGCTGGGCGACCGGGAGCGCGAACTTGGGGCGCAGCCGCTCCTTGAGCGCCGCCTCGGCCACCGCCTTCTTCCGATCGGCGTCCTGCTGGGCCTTGAGGTCGATACGCTCCTGCGTCCGGCTGGCCCGGTCGGCGAAGTCGTCGGCGCCGGCGGAGAGGCTTTCGAGCTGGCTGTCCAGCTTGTTGTTGACGGTGGATGGTTTCACCGGCGTCGTGTCCGAGGCGGAGGCGGTCGTGTCCGTGCCGTCGTCCGTCAGACCGCCCACGGAAGCGGCGGCGATCCCGGCGACCCCCATCACACAGGCCGAGGGCACCGCGATGGTCAGCAGCGCGGAACGCTTGGCGGGCGGGCGGCGGCGGGAGCGACCCGCGGCACGCGAGCCCGCGCGCGAGACGGACGCCGGGGTGACCTCTTCCTGGTCGTCGAGCAGCGGCATCGCCATGGGCAGTTCACCGGTGCCGGCCAACTCGCCCTCTTCCGGGGCGGGTTCCTCATAGGCGGCGTTCGCGTCGCCCTCGTATCCGTCGTCCTCGTATCCGGCTTCGTCGAATCCGGCCTCGTCGTATCCGGCTTTGTCGTACGCGGTCTCCGCGTAGGGGTTCGCCTCGTGCGAGGGGTGCGCGAACGTGCCGGTCGCCCGCTGCTCGAAGGGCTCGGCCCGCTGCTCGGACTCGGCGCCGTCGGAGTTCCACCGGGTGGCGTCGTACGCGCCGGTGTCGAAGACCTGGGTGCCCCACTCCCACTGCTGGGTCGGGTCGGCACCGCCGTGCTGGTCGGCCTGGAGCCAGGCACCGGCGTCCCACTGACCGCTGGTGTCGGGCGATGAGCCCTGCTGCGGCAAGGTCCACGCCGTGGTGTCGTAGGCGCCGCTGTCGTAGACGGCCTGGTGCTGCGCCGCGTACGGGTCGTGGTTCAGGGTGTGATGGGCGCCCGTCGACCAGTGCGTGGTGTCGTGTCCGCCGGTGGCCCCGGCCCCTTGGGGGAGGTTGCCGAAGAGGGGGTCGGCCTCGAAGGTCGCGGTGGCCTGCGCGCCCGGCGGAAACCCGCCGGCGTCGTAGCCGCCGTATGTGGTGAAGTCGCCGTACTGGGTTTCCTGTCCGCCGTACGACGCGTAGTGCGCCGAGGTGGCTTCGGAAGCCGGAGCCGGGGTGGTCATGGTCCCCGACGGGTGACGGTCGTTCACCAACTTCTCTTTCGCCTCGACAACAGGGGCTGGCAGAGCAGTGCGGCGACTGTACCCGGCGGTACGCGGGCGCGACAATCTTCTGCTGGTTTCGCGTTCGCAGGAAACGGGCATTCGGCCGTGTTTCGGGGGACCACGGACACGAGTTTGGTCTTGTGTTCGAGAAATGTTCGAAGCGAGCGGGGGTCGGTCCCGTGCATGCGCCCGCGGTAGGTCGTGCGGTCCCGTCCTTCGGCGTGGTTCTGCGAGCCGGTCGTGCGGGGGCGGCCATTCAGGTGTTACGGACCTCCGGACCCGGCCGCCGCCCGCTCTCCGCTCTCCGTCCTGCCCTCTGTGTCCTGTGTCCGGCGTCCGGCGTCCTGCGCCCTCCGCCCTCCGCTCTCAGGCGACGGTCAGTCCGGACGGGTCCGAGACAACACCCGTATCCGTCGGTCCGGCGTCGAGCACCTGTCGGATGCGGGCGGCGACCGCCGGATGCACCGGCAGCGCGAGATGCCCGATCCCGGTCACCGGCACGTTCTCCGCCAGCAGGTCGGGATGGTCGAGGCAGGCGCTCTCCAGTGGGTCCATCACCGAGTCGAGGTCGCTCCAGAAGCTGACGAACCGCGTACGGCAGCCGGGCGCGGGCAAGGCCAGCTCCTCGATCACGTCCGAACCGGGACGCATCTGGCGCACGATCGGGTGGGCGTTCGCGAACGGCACGGCCCGGGTGCCGGAGTGCGGGGTGCCCAGCGTCACCAGGGTGCGGATCCGGCTGTCACCGCCCAGGCGCTGTACGTAGTAGCGCGCGATCAGCCCGCCGAGACTGTGCCCCACGATGTCCACCTGCGGACTGCCGGTGCGCTCGCAGATCTCCTCGATGTGCTTGCCGAGCAGTTCGGCCGCGGTGCGTATGTCGCAGGTCAACGGAGAGTAGTTGAGCGATTGCACGCACTGCCTGCCCTGCTGGGCCAGGTTGCGGCGCAGCAGGACGAAAACCGATCGGTTGTCGATGAAGCCGTGCAGCAGCACGACCGGGAGTTCGGGCCGGGCGGGCAGTCGTGCGGCCCCGTCCGGCGGGGACGGGGCCTGCGAGCGGCGTTCCTGGATGATGCCGGTCGGATAGAGGAGGAGGTGTCCCGCGAGGATCGTGACCTCAAGGGCGGTCGCCTTGAGGAGGGTCACGGAGAGTCCCGCCAGTCGGCCCGGCAGGAGGAGCTGGTAGAGCGGACGAAGGGGCTGCACTGCCCTGGTGACCATCATGGCCGACCTCCTGTCGGCACACAGGAGACGTCTCTGTTCCCCATGTGCCCTTATGGGAAGCCGTGCGCAGGGTGATCGTGGGTGCGTGCCGTGCACGCCGCGTGCCTTTCGTGTCCCTGCGGACCACGCTGCGGCTCCCGAACATGTCCCATTGTGTGATTTCCCCCTCGGTCGCCGCAATAAAACTGCCGGTTGCGGGATGCTGGGGATAACGCCCGTTCACTTCGCGGCCGGTGGCGGACCACGCGGACTGTGCGGTACTTGTCGGTACGGATGGATCCAACGGATGGATCTAATCGCTTCATGGAGGCAGTGATGGGTGTGACAGCCGGTCCGATCCGCGTGGTGGTCGCCAAGCCGGGGCTCGACGGTCATGACCGTGGGGCCAAGGTCATCGCGCGAGCGCTGCGCGACGCCGGCATGGAGGTCATCTACACCGGGCTCCACCAGACGCCGGAGCAGATCGTCGACACGGCGATCCAGGAGGACGCCGACGCGATCGGCCTGTCCATCCTCTCCGGTGCGCACAACACCCTGTTCGCGGCCGTCATCGACCTCCTCAAGGAGCGCGACGCCGAGGACATCCTGGTCTTCGGCGGCGGCATCATTCCCGAGGCGGACATCGCGCCGCTCAAGGAGAAGGGCGTCGCGGAGATCTTCACCCCGGGCGCGACCACGGCGTCGATCGTGGACTGGGTACGGGAGAACGTGCGGCAACCGGCCGCTTCCGGCGGCTGAAGCCGGGCCGCTTCCGCGGTCTCGGCCACTTTGAATTTTTCACCCGTTTCGGCTCTTTCGGCTCTTTCAGCTCCTTCGACTCTTTCGGTTCTCGGCTTCTTGGGTCACTGCGGCACTTGAGTCGGTGCTGCGGCGGGGGTGGCCCCAACGCCCGGTACTGCGGCGCGAGAAGACCTGGCACCCGGTGCCGCAGCACAGGAGCTGCGGGCACTCGGTGCCGTGGCAGGTGCGTTCTGGCACCCCGTGTCGCGGTGCGGGAGTTCCTGACATCGGGTGCCGCCCCGCCAGGGGGCAAGGCGACCGGGGTTGGCGCGACGGCTGCGTGCCCGGCACACCGCTGACCGCCGCCGCCCGGCGTCGAACCGGACCATCCCCGAGACGCCGCGTTCCCGGGACAGGCCACAGCTCGGTCTGCCTTGCCGCACGTCTGACGGCGGGAGCTGTTCGGCCTGCGTCGTCGCTTGCCCCGGGTCGGGTGTTGCTCGGCCCGGATGCTGTCGCCTCCCCCGGATCTGGTGCTGTTCGGCCCGGATGCTGTCGCTTCCCTGGGGCCTGGTGCTGTTCCGCTCGGAGTGCTGTGGTGCTGAGGCAAGCTGCCGTTCGGTCCGTCTTGCCGCGTGTCTGACGCGGGCGCCGTCAGCCCCGCACCGTCGCCTCGCCGAGTCGGGTGCTGTTCGTCCCGGGCGGCGGCGGTGCCGAGGCAGGCACTCGTTCGGTTCGTCTCGCCGGGGCCCCGAGGGAGGGTGTTGCCCAGCCCGTGCAGCGGAGGCGTCGTGTTCCTCCTGTGGCCTCGGGCAGGAGCAGCCCCCTCGGGCGGCTCAGGCGTCGGCCGGCGTGAGTTCACGGGTCATGTCGGCGCGCAGCCGCAAGGTGGTCATGAGTCGCTGAAACGCCTCCGCCCAGTAGCCACCGGCGCCCGGCGAGGCGTCCTCCCGCTCGTCCGGTACCGCCAGCAACCCGTCCAGCCGCGAGGTCTCCGCGGGAGCCAGACACCGCTCGGCGAGCCCCATCACCCCGCTGAAGCTCCAGGGATAACTCCCCGCGTCCCGGGCTATGTTGAGCGCGTCCAGCACCGCCCGTCCGAGTGGCGCCGCCCAGGGCACGGCGCACACCCCGAGCAGTTGGAACGCCTCGGACAAGCCGTGCGTCTCGATGAACCCGGCCACCCAGTCGGCCCGTTCCGCGGCGCCGAGCGTGCCCAGCAGCATGGCCCGCGCGGCGAGGGACACCGCTCCGGGCCCGCCCGCCTCGGGCGCGGGGGGCGTCCCGAGCAGCGCCCGGGACCACTCCGGATCCCGCTGCCGCACCGCCGCCCGGCTCCAGGCCGCGTGCAACTCGCCCTGCCAGTCGTCCCTCACCGGCAGCGCCACGATCTCCCGAGGCGTCAGCCCGCCGAGTCGCCGCGGCCATGTCCCGAGCGGCGCCGCCTCCACCAACTGGCCGAGCCACCAGGACCGTTCACCTCGCCCCGCGGGGGGCTTGGCCACGACGCCGTCTCGCTCCATCGCCGCGTCGCACTCAAGCGGCGCCCGCACCGCGATGGTCGGCGCGCCGCGCGTGTGGTCGACCGCCACACAAGCCTCGGCCCGGACTGCCATGCGCGCCGCCAGCGCCGAACCAGGCAGCGCGGACAGCGACTCGGCCGCCAACGCCCGCACATTGCGGCTGCGGTCGGCCAACGCACGCTCCAGGAACGGCTCGTCGTCGGCGGACAGCCCCGAACGCAGCGAGTCGAGGAACATCAGCCGGTCCTCCGCGCGCTCGGTCGCCCACGTCGCCGCCAGCAACTCGCGTGCCACCGCGGGCCGGGTCGCGCGGAGCGCGGCGAGCAGGGCGACCCGCTCGGCGAACAGGCCCTCCTCCCACAGCCGTTGCACCCCGTCGGCGTCGTCGAGTTCCGGCAGCGCCGCGCCGCCGCCCGGTGTCGCGCGCAGGGCGAACCGCCAGTCCGGGTTCAGCCGGGCCAGCCACAGCCCCCGCGGCCCCGCGAACGCGAGCGCCGCCGGGCGCAGGTCCGTGCGCCCCCGGGCCGCGTCCAGCAGCGCGGGCAGTGTCTCCGGCGGCGCGGCGTAGCCGTACGCGTTCGCCGCCGCCAGCCACTGGGGCAGCAGCTCCATCAGGTCCGGCGAGGCGCCCCGGCGACTACCGCCCGTGCCGGGACGGTCGGTCAGCAGCAGGGAGAGCCGTCGGGCCGCGGCGGCGGGCAGGGCGGGACGCGGATCGTCGGCGGCCGTCGCCGGGGGCCGGGCCGCCATGGCCGGACGCAGCCCGGCCCGCCGCCGTACGGTCTCCACGGCGGCCGCGTCCAGCAGCGCCACCGGTGCCGCACGGCCCGGCGCGCCCCCGGCGGGCGGGCGCCGGTCGGTGCCGAGCAGCGCCGTGGTGACGAGGTCCTCCCAGGTGCCGGCGGTGTCCTTGGCGGGCGTGGGGTTCCTGGCGTCGGGGGTGTCCTTGGCGGGCGTGGGGTTCCTGACGTCGGCGGTGTCCCCGGCGGCAGCGGTGTCCCTGGCGTCCGTGCTGTCCGCGGCGTCCGTGCTGTCCCTTGCGGCCCTGGTGTCCGTGGTGTCCGTGGTGTTCGGCGGAGCGGTTGTTCCCTGCACCGCAGTGCTCCTCCCGTTCATACGACTCCTTCTGGTCGGGTCTCCCGTGGTCTCCGGTCGGTTCAGCACAGCGTCACCGCCTCCCCGGCACCCTCCGGCCAGGCCGTCAGCGGGGTGAAGCCCCGGTGGCCGCACTCGCCGAACACCTTGACCGGGGCGCCGCCGGACAGGGCGACCAGCCGCCACAGCCCGGGCCGGGAGCGGGCGGCCGGGGTCAACGGCAGCGCCCCGGCCCCGTCGGCGTCCGCCAGCTGCCAGGAGTCGCCGTCCGGCGTGGGGACGACCCGGTCCAGCGTCACCGGCACCGCGTCCAGCCACGGGTCGTCCCGCAGCGTCTCGTCGTACCGGGCGATCGCCTGCGCCGTCGTCTCGCCCGAGGGCCGTATCGCCGCCGGGGCGGGCGGAGCGAACCGCTCCCCGAGCGCCGCCCGCGGCTGTCCGGCGCCGGGATAGACGGACAGCTCCGCCTCCAGGGCCAGCCCGACCGGCAGGGCCTGTTCGGGGGCTCGGCCCGCCGCGCCGTAGGAGAGAAGCAGGCAGACACGGCCCGACTTCTCGCCGTACAGCCAGATGCGACGCGTCGTCAGCTTGGCGTCCGCCGTGTCGTACTGGGCGAGGACCAGCCAGCGGTCGCGTATCGCCGGGCCGTCCGGCGCCGCGGGCAGGCCGACACGGGCACGGACCGTCGCCGCGAGGCCGTCCGGCAGCCGGTCCCGGCGTAGCCAGCCCTGGTCGAGCAGGTGCAGCAGCGCGCACTCCTCCAGCAGCCGCACCGGCCAGCCCGGACCGGATGCGGGAATCGCGCCCAACTCCCGCACCCGCGCCGCCAGTCCAGGAGCCTGCGCGTCGACCATGCGGGCCGCCGTCTCCTCCCACAGGCCGTAACCCGCCTGTTCCGCCGAGGCCAGGCCGCCGCGCAACAGGTCGGCCAGACGCTGCTCCAGCTCCATCGCGCCCGCGGTGACCCGCTCGGCCCGGCGCTCCGCCCGGCGCCGCGCCGCCTCGGGATCACCGGCTCCGGCGGCGGAACCGCCTGCGGCCGACGGCGGCTTGTCCTGCGCGCGCTTCTTCCGCGCCGCCGTCCACTGCTCCGCCCAGTCCGGTGCCTGCCCCGTCGGCACCGCGGCATCCCCGCCCGCCCAGAGCAGCAGCAGGCCGAGCGCGTGCTTGCACGGGAACTTGCGGCTCGGACAACTGCACTTGTACGCGGGGCCGGACGCGTCCGCGACGTCCACCACCGTCTGATACGGCTTGCTGCCACTGCCCTTGCACAGTCCCCACACCGTCCCCTCGTCGGAACTCCCCGCCTCGGACCACGGCCCGGCCGCACCGAGTTTGCTTCCCGCTTTGCGTGACGCTGCGTCAGGCGCCAGTGCCAGCACCTGGTCAGTAGTCCAGCGCACCCCCTGCTGAGTCATGCCATCGAAGGTAGATCCTCCCACTGACAATCGGCCTCGCCAGCGTATTTCCGCAGGTCAGAGCGATTGTCAGTGGGGTGGTGCACGGTGGATACAGATCCGAACCGGCCGAGCTGGAGGGGGCCTCAGCCATGTCTGTGTCCGTGGAACCTACGTCCGTCGAACCGAGCCAGAACCACTCCGCGCCCGCGAACGCGGCGCAGGCGCTGCGCCCGCACGCCGAGGACGCCTTCGCCGCCGAACTCGCCGCGCTGGCCGCGCAGGACGACCGTCCGCGCCCGGCCCGCTGGAAGCTGTCGCCGTGGGCGGTCGCCACCTACCTGCTCGGCGGCACCCTCCCGGACGGCACGGTGATCACACCGAAATATGTGGGCCCGCGCCGTATCGTCGAGGTCGCCGTCACCACGCTCGCCACCGACCGCGCCCTGCTCCTGCTCGGCGTGCCCGGCACGGCCAAGACCTGGGTGTCCGAGCATCTGGCCGCCGCGGTCAGCGGGGACTCGACGCTGCTGGTGCAGGGCACGGCGGGCACCCCCGAGGAGGCCATCCGCTACGGCTGGAACTACGCGCGGCTGCTCGCCCACGGCCCGAGCCGGGACGCCCTCGTGCCCAGCCCGGTGATGCGGGCCATGGCGGAGGGCATGACGGCCCGGGTGGAGGAGCTGACCCGTATCCCGGCGGATGTGCAGGACACGTTGATCACGATCCTGTCGGAGAAGACGCTGCCGATACCGGAACTGGGCCAGGAAGTGCAGGCGGTCCGCGGCTTCAACCTGATCGCCACGGCCAACGACCGCGATCGCGGGGTCAACGACCTGTCCAGCGCGCTGCGCCGCCGCTTCAACACGGTGGTGCTGCCCCTGCCGGCCGACGCCGACACCGAGGTCGACATCGTCTCCCGGCGCGTCGACCAGCTGGGCCGCTCTCTCGACCTGCCCGCGGCGCCCGACGGCATCGACGAGATCCGCCGCGTCGTGACCGTCTTCCGTGAACTGCGCGACGGCATCACCGCCGACGGCCGTACGAAGCTGAAGTCGCCCAGCGGCACGCTGTCCACCGCCGAGGCGATCTCCGTCGTCACCAACGGGCTCGCCCTGGCCGCCCACTTCGGCGACGGAGTGCTGCGGCCGGGTGACGTTGCCGCGGGCATTCTGGGCGCCGTCGTCCGCGACCCCGCGGCCGACCGCGTGATCTGGCAGGAGTACCTGGAGACGGTCGTCCGCGAGCGCGACGGTTGGAAGGACTTCTACCGGGCCTGCCGGGAGGTGAGCGCGTGAGCGAGTCCCGACCCCTGCTGCTCGGCGTGCGGCACCACGGGCCGGGGTCGGCGCGGGCGGTACGGGCCGCGCTGGATGCCGCCGCGCCCGAAGTGGTGCTGATCGAGGGGCCGCCCGAGGCCGACGCCCTTGTTCCGCTCGCCGCCGACCAGGGCATGCGGCCCCCGGTCGCGCTCCTCGCCCACGCCGTGGACGAGCCCGGCCGCTCGGCGTTCTGGCCACTGGCCGAGTTCTCCCCGGAGTGGGTGGCCATCCGCTGGGCCCTGGAGCACGACGTACCGGCCCGCTTCATCGACCTGCCCGCCACACACACCCTGGCGTGGCAGAAGGAGGAGCAAGGGCAGGAAGGGGCGGAAGCGGAGGAAAGGGGAGCCGGAGAGGAGAAAGAGGAAGAGAAGGGAGGAGGGGGAGCGCGTCCCGAGTCCGCGGACGGCACCGGCGCCCCGTCGTCCCCGTCCGGCCCATCTGCCCCGTCCGGCCCGTCTGTCGAGCACACCGTCCGTCTCGACCCGCTGGCCGTGCTCGCCGAGACCGCCGGGTACGACGATCCCGAGCGCTGGTGGGAGGACGTCGTCGAGCACCGGGGCGCAGGGGACCCGGGGGTGGGGACGCGGGAGGCCGCTCTCGCGCCGTTCGCCGCGCTGGAGGAGGCGATGGGGGCGCTGCGGGAGACATACGGCGCGGGCGGGCATGACCGGGACCTCGTGCGGGAGGCGTATATGCGGCTCCAACTGCGGGCCGCCCAGCGGGAGTTCGGAGACGAAGTGGCCGTGGTGTGCGGGGCGTGGCACGTGCCCGCGCTGCGCCGGAAGAGCGCTGTCACCGCCGACCGGGCGCTGCTGAAGGGGCTGCCCAAGGTCAAGGTGGACCTGACGTGGGTGCCGTGGACGCACCGCAGACTGTCCCGGGTCAGCGGCTACGGGGCGGGCATCGACTCGCCGGGCTGGTACGGGCATCTGTTCGGCGCTCCGGACCGGCCGGTCGAGCGGTGGCTGACCAAGGTGGCGGGGCTGCTGCGCGAGGAGGACCGGATCGTGTCGTCCGCGCATGTCATCGAGGCGGTCCGGCTGGCCGGGACGCTCGCCGCGATGCGCGGACGCCCGCTGCCGGGGCTGACCGAGACCACCGACGCGGTGCGCGCCGTGATGTGCGACGGCTCGGATGTGCCGCTGGCGCTGGTGCACGACCGGCTGGTGGTCGGCGATGTGCTGGGGGAGGTGCCGGACACGGCGCCCGCCGTGCCGTTGCAGCGGGACCTGGCCCTGCTGCAACGGCGGCTGCGGCTCAAGCCCGAGGCGCTGGAGCGGGAGCTGGAGCTGGATCTGCGCAAGGAGACCGACGCCGAGCGCGGCCGGCTGCTGCACCGGCTGCGGCTGCTGGGCATCGGCTGGGGCGAGCAGGCCCGGTCACGGGGCAGCACGGGCACGTTCCGGGAGACGTGGCGGCTGCGCTGGGAGCCGGAGTTGTCCGTGCGGGTCGCCGAGGCCGGGGTGTGGGGTACGACGGTGGTCGCCGCCGCGACCGCCAAGGCCGAGGCGGACGCCCAGGCCGCGCAGGCGCTCGCGGAGGTGACCGCGCTGGCCGAGCACTGCCTGCTGGCCGGACTGCGCGACGCGCTCCCGGTGGTGATGCGGGTGCTCGCCGACCGGGCGGCGCTCGACGCCGACGTCGGCCATCTCGCACAGGCCCTCCCCGCCCTGGTCCGCTCGCTGCGCTACGGCGACGTGCGGGGCACGGACACCAGGGCGCTCGCCGAGGTCGCCGCGGGCCTCGCGGAGCGTGTCTTCGTCGGGCTGCCACCGGCCTGCACCGCCCTCGACGCGGACGCGGCCGAGCAGTTGCGCGGCCACGTGGACGCGGTGCACGGCGCGGTGGGGCTCCTCGCCGAGAGCTCCGCCGCGCACCACGGCGACCTGCGGGCCCGCTGGCGCTCCGTGCTGCGGTCGCTGTCCGGCAGGGACACCGTGCCCGGGGTGATCCGCGGCCGGGCCGTTCGTCTCCTGCTGGACGAGGGGGCGGTGGGACAGGACGAGGCGGCCCGGCTGATGGGGCTCGTGCTCTCGCCGGGCACGCCGCCGCAGGACGCCGCCGCCTGGATCGAGGGCTTTGTGGGCGGCGGGGGAGGCATGCTGCTCGTGCACGACGAGCGACTGCTGGGGCTGGTCGACGCATGGCTGACCGGGGTGCCGGCGGACGCGTTCACAGATGTCCTGCCGCTGCTGCGGCGGACGTTCTCGGCGTACGAAGCGGGCGTGCGGCGGACCCTCGGCGAGCTGGTGCGGCGCGGCCCCGGAGCGCGGGGCGGCGCGTCGGCGGGCCGGACCGTCGGCCTACCCGGGTTCGCAGCCGAGCCCGACACCGAGCGCGCGGAGGCCGTACTGCCGCTGGTGCGGCTGCTGCTCGGCCTGGACACCGACGACAAGGACCTGACGGGGGTGGGCAGATGACGACCACGGAGAACAAGACAGAGGCCGCTGCGGGCGGTTCAGCCGATCCGGACGCCGCCGGGGAACGGCTGCGGCGCTGGCGTCTGGTGCTAGGCGGCGAGTCCGCCGACGGGACCGGATGCACGCTGCGCGGACAGGACGCGGCGATGGACGGCGCGCTCGCCGCGCTCTACGGGAAGGGGGACAGACCCCAGTCGGGACGGGACCGTTCGGCGGGGCTCGGGGCGTCCGCCCCGTCCGTGGCCCGCTGGCTCGGCGACATCCGGACCTACTTCCCCTCCTCCGTCGTCCAGGTCATGCAGCGGGACGCCATCGACCGACTCGGGCTGGACTCCCTGCTGCTGGAGCCGGAGATGCTGGAGGCGGTGGAGGCCGATGTGCACCTCGTCGGCACCCTGCTCTCGCTCAACAAGGCGATGCCGGAGACCACGAAGGAGACCGCACGGGCGGTCGTGCGAAAAGTCGTCGAGGACCTGGAGAAGCGGCTCGCGACCCGGACCCGGGCCACGCTCACCGGCGCCCTCGACCGCAGCGCCCGCGTCAACCGGCCGCGCCACCACGACATCGACTGGAACCGCACGATCGCGGCCAACCTCAAGCACTATCTGCCCGAGTACCGCACGATCGTGCCGGAGCGGCTCATCGGTTACGGGCGCGCCGCCCGGTCCGTGAAGAAGGAGGTCGTCCTCTGCATCGACCAGTCGGGATCGATGGCGGCGTCCGTCGTCTACGCCTCCGTGTTCGGGGCGGTGCTGGCGTCCATGCGGTCCATCGACACCCGGCTCGTCGTCTTCGACACGGCCGTCGTCGACCTCACCGACCAGCTGGACGACCCCGTCGACGTGCTGTTCGGCACCCAGCTCGGCGGCGGCACCGACATCAACCGGGCGCTCGCCTACTGCCAGTCGCAGATCACCCGGCCGACCGAAACGGTGGTGGTGCTCATCAGCGACCTGTACGAGGGCGGCATACGCAACGAGATGCTCAAGCGGGTCGCGGCGATGAAGGCGTCGGGGGTGCAGTTCGTGGCGCTGCTCGCGCTGTCCGACGAGGGGGCGCCCGCGTACGACCGTGAACACGCGGCGGCGCTGGCCGCGTTGGGCGCGCCCGCCTTCGCCTGCACCCCCGACCTCTTCCCCGAGGTCATGGCGGCGGCGATCGAGAAGCGCCCGTTGCCGATACCGGACGGCATATGAGGTCCGGGGCGGAAGGGGACATGACTACCCATCGGTAATGGGGGGCTTGCGCAACCTCGGGCGTCCCGTGCAAGGATCGATGCCCGCATCGCGCCGACCCGGCACTCGTTCCGCCGCACGGGAGGACCCACCCGCTCTTGGCCTCAGCAGCAGCTCTGCCCGGTGCCGTTGTGCGGGTATGGCGCATGGCGGGCGGGCGGCGTGTGCTGCAACTGGCGGTGCTGGTGGGTGCCTTGTTCGCGCTCGGACTCCTCTGCGGCCAGCGGGCGCACGCGGCCGACGGCGCCCCGTCCTTGCCCTCGGCCGCTTCGTCTCCGGCCCTGACCCCGACGGCCGTAACGGCTCCGTCGGTGGCGATCCCGGTGGAGGACGCGGCGGGGACTCGCACGGGCGGCGCGTCGCATACCCATGACCGAAAGGCCGGCTCCTGCGGTGGGCCAGCGCCCGCACCCGTTTCCGTCCCGGCGCCCGCGCCCTCGGCCGTATCGGCTCCGTCGGTGGTGACCCCGGTGGAGGACGCGGCGCGGACCCTCATGGGCGGCGCGCCGCACACCCAGGACCGACCGGCCGGCTCCCGCGGTCGGCCCGACCCCGGCCCTGCCTCCGCCCCGGCGCCCGCGCCCGCATCCGCATCCGATCCGGCGCCCGTGCTCGCACCCGCATCCGCCTCCGTCCTCGCCCCGGTGCCCGCACTCGCCTCCGTCCTCGCCCCGGTGCCCGCACTCGCCTCCGTCCTCGCCCCGGTGCCCGCACTCGCCTCCGTCCTCGCCCCGGTGCCCGCGCCCGATCCGGTGTTCGCACCTGCCCCGGCCCTCGCCCTCGTGCGGGCGTCCGTAGCCGCCGCTGCGGCCGAACCGGTGCCTGTGGCTCAGCCTGCGGTCCATGACGTGGTGCGTGCCGTCGCCGGTGGGGTCGTGGGAGCCGCGGGCGATGTGGTCGGGGCGGTTACCCGGACCGCGGACGAGGCGCGGACGGCGGTGTCGGCGCTGCCCGAGGCACCCGCCCCGCCCGCCGTGCCCGTGCTGCCGTCACCGGCCGCACCGCGCGGGGGGACGGCGGCCACGCTGCCGTTGCCGTCGCTTCCCGGACTCTCCGAATGGCCGGGGCAGTTGTTGCCCGCACCGGTCACCTCGGAGCCGGAGCCGGAGCCGGGGCCGGAGCCTGGACCGGGGGAGCGGGGCGAGTCGCAGGCGTCCCCCGGACCGGCCACGCGCATGGGCAAGCGGACGGTCGCGCACCGGACGTCGGCCGTCGCCGTTCATGGCCCGGCCGGAACCGCCGTCGCCCCCGAGTCGGGGTCCGCGGTGCACCGCGGCGGCCATCGCGCCGCACCCGCCGTGGACAGCCCGTCCCACCCCGCCCCGGGCGGCGACCCGGACGGCACGGTGGGCAAGTGGGCCCTGAACAGCGGCACTTCGCGTCATGCCGACCTGCATGCCGTCACCCTGTACCACCGGGCGCCGCTGTGGCTCGTGCCCGGTACCGCCGTGCGTGCCGTCGCGCCCGGGACCCTGGACGGGCACCGGGACATCCCGGTCTTCCCCGGCTAGCACGGGTCCGGCCGGTTCCCCGTTCCGGACCGGCGCGGGCGGATCATGTCCGCCCGCCTGCCAGGTCCGGGCACCGCTTCATCCGGACCGCCGTCCGTGCCGGACCGCCGTCCGTGCCGGACCGCCGTCCGTGCCGGACCGCCGTCCGTGCCGGACCGCCGTCCGTACCGGACCGCTGTCCGCATCCGCCCCCATCCGTACCGGACCGCTGTCCGCATCCGCCCCCATCCGTCGCATCCGCCCGCACGCGCGCATGGGCCGTCGACGGCCCCTACGACCGCCCCCCGGTGCCCCGATGCGACCGGCGCGGTCAACGTGACGGGCATGCGGGCATGACGAGCGCGACCGGTGCGACTGACGTGACCGGTGTGACGAGGTACCGGTGTGACGGGCGTGATTGGCGTGACGGCGTGGAGCTGTGAGCCGCCCACCTCTGCCGACTCCGTGGGGCAGCCGGGGCCGGACCGCCGAATGCCGTCGGCGCGTCCGGCCCGCACCTCACGGGCGGGGCGGGCCGGTCCCCATTGGGGTGGGGACCAGCCGCCCCGGGCCCTTTCGGGCCCTTCCAGGGGCC